>CAZPRX010000163.1:0-3434 GCA_964588835.1 uncultured Muribaculaceae bacterium | reverse complement strand
TTTAAAACACATTGAAATCCAACTCCATAGAGGTTCGTCCCACCCACGCCTGTGGACTCAGATCGCTTACCCTCGCCTGTGGACTCAGATCGCTTACCCACGCCTGTGGACTCGGATCGCTTACCCACAATTGTTTGCCTATTATTTTAACAACGAATTGAGCTCGTCCTGGAGTTTGCGGAGCTTGGATAGGGGGAGCATTAGTTCATCAAGGATTTGTGGGTTTTCCTGAAGTTGGCGGCATATGACGATTCCGCGATTCATCAGTAGTTCTTTCTGGGCACGGGTTATGGTGGAGAGGGCGGTGATGGGGAAGATTTTTTCACGGTCGATTATCTCTCGAAGGCTGCCGCCCCTGGGGTAGTCCCAGCTAAGCAGTTTGAGACCCGCGTATTCACCATAGGCAACTGCGTCGGAAGAGAAACGGGTGTTTGTGGCCACTCCGCCGGTGAAGATGTAGTTGTTGTATTCCGGGAATTTTTTTCTGTAGCTGAAGATGTCCTCCATTCTAGAGTGGACGTAAAGCGAAACCTGAACTCCGGCGTTTTTGCCATTGGTTTGGTAATATTTACATTCAACTATATGTTGATGATGTTGCCCTTTAGAATCTTTATGAGTTGCCACAACATCAACCTCGTGGGTAAGTGCATGGCCCTGGAGTGTCTGTGCCACCTCTATCTGTTCGTAGCCGAGTAGTTTATATATCTGCCCCATGAAGTGTTCGAACGGATGGCCGGTGGGGCCGAGCTCCATCATGGCTGTCTTTAGTCTGTATCTTGCTGCGCTTCCGTTTTTGCGTTTGTTAAGAAGTGCGAAGGCCTTTTTATAAATATTCCTGGTTGTAAGTTGACTATCTCCTCCATAATCTTCAATCCACTGAATTATCTCTTCGAGTATCTCCTCAACAATTTTGGGGTCTGAACCCGAGCGGAGTAGTGATCCTCTTATTTTGTCTGCAGAGAAGGGCTCCATTTCGCCGGAGGCTTTACGAATAAGCATATCTTTTATCATTAGGAAATTAAAGTGCTAATTTAGTGAAAAAACCGGGTAGTCCTTAAGACTTCCCGGTTTTCGCGAATGAGTTTTTCATAGTAGAGAACTAACCCCTTAATTACTTAAACTAGAATTATCATTCTTTAAGCGTAATCAAAAATAGGACAAAATAGGGGAGAAGCGATAAAAATTAGTGCATACCCTATACTTCCCCTATTTTGAACAATCAAATATTATATATATATTTGGTTAAAATCACTGAGTGTGAAATATAAACGGATTCACTTGCTGCTATTGGGTTTTCTGATATTTGCAACCTCTCTGCAGGCGCAGAGTCCACTTTTTACCATAAGGGAAAATAACTTTCCGTTTGCTTTCAGAGAGAAATATTTTGTTCTCACCCCCGATACTCTTTACAGTTCAAATGACGGAATCCTCTGGGAGGCAGAGGCAAACACTTTTGGGATACGTCAAATGCAACTATCTTTTGTTGAAGACCACTCAGCCGGATATGTCTTTCACGAATCCGGAGGAAAAATCATCTCATATAACGGTTCTCACTTCTCAATTTACCACAATTCCGCAGAGTACAGAAATCAGTATGGGAGTCTCCCTTTTTTGTATAATAAAAATCCTCACATATTTGGGGGATTTGGTCTATTTACACATAAAAATATAATTGCAGGTTACGACAAATTGCAGATGGACTGGGTCAAGGTTCAGACCAAAACACCTATAAATTCACTTCCTCAGCCCAGGTTTAATTTGTGCGGTGGATACATAGGCGAGAACCTCTTTGTTGGTCCAGGACTGGGTGTGGATGAAACAAGAGACAATTCTGAGAGTCATCAGATACAGTTAAACGATTTCTGGCGCTTTAACTTTATTACAAAAGAGTGGAGCATGCTGGGTACGCTTAAAAAGAGCATTGATATAAGAAGGTATCTGAGGATTAACAACTACAAAGAGGGAACCCTCCTTCTCGGCCTTTCCGATGCATACTATATGGACATGAGGGCAAACAGGCTTTACCGTTACACATCTGTTGATGGTTCGATGCTTGCCGAGACTGCAAATAATTTTTCAGTGCCCAGCTCTGTGGCCTATAATGCCAACACAGACAAATTCATTGTTCTTGTTTTGAAATCAGATGACTACAGGATGCCTCTGGTTGTAAATGCCGAGAGGCTTCTTGGTGTTGAGGTTGAGGAGAGCAAGCTATACGTTACCCCATTCCCATTTAAGATGGTAATATCAATTATAGTTATACTGATTGCTTCGGTATTGCTTATCTATTTCAAATGGGGAAGAAGACGAAAGGTGAAGAGTTATTTTGAAAAGATATCGGACTCAATGGCAAAAATTGAGGAGCAAATGACTGCAGAAGAGTTCAGCATCCTTAAAATGATAGTGGCGAAGCATCCACAGCCGGTTCAGTTTCTTGATCTTATGTCAATCTTCGACCCAAAGATGAGCTATGAATCTCACAAAAAGAGGCTGCGAAGCACTCTGCTCTCCATTGATGAGAAATTAAAAAAACACCTGCATACAAATGCAGATGTTTTTGATATAGCGCGCTCAAAGGAGGACCGCAGAAATAAAGAGATTAAGTTCTTACAGTAGCAACTGCAAAGAATCTCTAGTATCTAAAGAATCTCTAGTATCTGTAGTGCTCCGGTTTATATGGGCCTTCTGCAAGAACACCTATGTACTCGGCCTGCTCAGGAGTCAGTTTAGTAAGCTTTACACCCAATTGCTCAAGGTGCAGTCTTGCAACCTCTTCGTCAAGGTGTTTAGGCAATCTGTAAACGCCAAGTTCATATTTTTTAACCCAAAGTTCAATCTGTGCAAGTGTCTGGTTTGTAAATGAGTTACTCATCACAAACGATGGGTGACCGGTTGCGCAACCAAGGTTTACAAGTCTGCCTTGTGCCAGTAGGAATATAGCGTGTCCGTCTGGGAAGGTATATTTGTCCACCTGTGGTTTGATGTTTAACCTTACGATTCCCGGCCAGCTTTCTAGGCGTGCAACCTGAATTTCATCATCAAAGTGACCTATGTTGCAGACAATTGCCTGATCCTTCATAGCAGCCATATGGTCGGCAGTGATTATATCCTTGTTGCCGGTGGTAGTAACATATATATTGCCCTCATTTAAAGTATCTTCAATGGTCTTTACCTCAAAACCCTCCATAGCTGCCTGAAGTGCACATATAGGGTCAATCTCGGTAACAATTACCCTTGCACCATAACCCCTCATAGAGCGAGCACAACCTTTGCCCACGTCGCCGTAGCCGCAAACAACCACAACTTTACCTGCAATCATTACATCTGTAGCCCTCTTGATACCATCAGCCAGAGACTCACGGCAGCCGTAAAGATTATCAAACTTGGATTTGGTAACGGAGTCATTCACATTAAAAGCCGGGAACAGCAGTTTA
>CAZPRX010000162.1:0-3465 GCA_964588835.1 uncultured Muribaculaceae bacterium | reverse complement strand
TCTTTATTCTGCTTATTCAGGCTGTCAAGATCCCCGATGATTAGATCAGGCTCCATCCCGGCTCTGAGAAGAGAATCGGCAGCACCATCACAACAAATAATAAACTCAGCACTCTTAAGTATCTCAAGAGGTTTTGGGTGAGATGGAAACTCTCCGTTTGCAAGTATGACAATTTTCTTTGCAATCATTTCATTGTGCAGTTTTCAGGTTCTCTTATCCCTGCCAGAAACTCGTTCGCTTTCATTCTCCTTTTACCGGCAGGTTGCAGTTCTGTTATTCTTAAATAACCATCACTGCAGGCAACCAGAAAAGAGTGTTTAGACTCCTTAACAATTGTCCCGATTGGTTTTAAATCAGGAAAATAGGCAAATTGAGATTCATAAATCTTAACCGGAAGCGTCTTATCCTGAAATATCATATCTGTATAGGCTGCCGGATATGGACTTAAACCACGTATCTGATTAAATATGTCACCTCTGCTTTTACTCCAGTCTATTCTCCCGGTCTCCCTGTTCAGTTTAGGGGCCGGTTTTAAGGGCTCATCACCAACATTCTGAGGGAATGGTGATATACTGTTGTCAAATATTGCATCGGCTGTTTTCACGACTAAACCAGCCCCTAATTGCATAAGCTTATCATGAAGAGATCCTGCATTTTCGTCCTCCTTAATATCGCATCTCTCCTGAAATAGTATTTCACCAGTGTCAATCTTGTCATCAAGAAAGAAGGTGGTAACTCCGGTTGTCTTCTCTCCGTTTATTATAGCATGATTGATTGGTGCTGCTCCTCTGTACTGAGGAAGAAGGGAGGCGTGAAGATTAAAACAACCCAGTTCAGGCATGCTCCATACATCTCTAGGTAACATCCTGAACGCCACAACTACAAATAGCCGGGCATCTAAAGATTTTAGCTCTGCCAGAAATTGAGGCTCTTTTAGAGAAACGGGCTGGAGAATTTTGATTCCTCTCTCAGCTGCAAATTTTTTGACCTCACTCTCGTTTAGCTGAAGACCCCTTCCGCTTGGCTTGTCAGGAGCGGTAACAACTGCTGCTACATTGTATCCTGCATCTATGAGTGCTCTGAGAGGCTCAGTGGCAAAACCCGGTGTGCCCATGTATACTATTTTTCTCATAATAATCAGGTTGTAGTTTCGTTTTTCTCCTTGATGCCAGCTAACTTTTTCACAAAGGCTATATATTTGTCAGGATTAAACAGGTTTGAGTCTCTTGTTGATTTCCAGGTCAGGAAAATCCCTATAGGAAGCAGAATCATACTAGAGATAAAACTTCCCATGCCTGGTGTTAACGAACCGTCAGTCGAGAGTTTTTTGCCGGATATGTCTATAACCCAATAAAATACAAAAAACAAGATAGATATTACAGAAGGAGTTCCAAGCCCGCCCTTGCGGATAATTGCTCCAAGAGGAGCCCCAATGAAAAAGAAAATTATACATGCCAGAGAAAGAGAGAACTTTCTGTAGAGTGCAATTTTGGCCTGTCTTAACGGAAGCGGGTACTGTTTTTCATCCAGAGTATAATTGTCAAGAAGTTGAATAGCGCTGCTTAACTGAGCTACAGCCTGAACATAGGCCTCTTTCTTAGTAGCTGTACTCTCCCAGTTTCTTAATTGGTTAATATCAATCATCTCTGAGTATTTACCCTTATTCTCCTCTTCAAACTGAGAGCCATACGTAAGAGTTCCTCCTGCAACAAGATTTCTTACCTGGACTACTCTTAGTTTGCTGTAAGTTGTATCAAGAGAGTCTCTCATGGAGCGCAGTTCTTCAATTTTGAGAGCATTAACCTCACCGCTGAATCGCCCGGACTCAGACCTCTTAAACGCATAGTTTTCAAGTGATATTACAATATCCTGCCTTTTGAACCCTACCTTTTGCATTTGAAAGCTTGTGTCTACTGCATTTTCAGCCGGGGTCTCTTCGTATGTGTTGCCGTCAAAAAGTGTGAAAAGAAGATTTTGTTTGTCTTCGGTTAACCTGATAGATCCGGAGTCTGCAATAGTAACACTCATGTTTCCCTGTGTCCTTGAGTGGTCATAGACCATCAGGTCATAAAGTATCTGAGTCTTTTCGTCTCTTCTGTCTATACGGATTACATAGTTGTCTATACCATCGTAAAAAATTCCGGTGGGAATACTTATCTCCTCCTTTGTTCTGTTGATGTCGTCACGTAGAGTATAAATATTGTTATAGGCATGAGGTATAAGATTGTTTGATGCGAAGAATGCTCCGGTGGCTATGAGAAGTGATACTATCATTAGTGGCGTAAGGATTCTCACTAATGATATTCCTGCAGCTTTCATTGCAAGTAGTTCGTTGTTCTCTCCAAAACCACCCATGGTCATTATGGAGGCAAGTAGAGTGGCCAGCGGAAGGGCCAGCGGAATAAGGGTTGCGGCTCCCCATCCCATAAACTCAAGGATTACCCCAAGACTCAGCCCTTTCCCAACAAGCTCGTCTATGTACAGCCACAAAAAGTGCATCATCAGGATGAAAATCACGATGAGAAATGTGAGAATAAACGGGCCCAAAAAGGACTGGACTATGAATCTGTCAAGCTTTTTCAATCTTATCTTTTTTGTTGCCGATTTTATTTTGTTGCCGATTCTACCATTTTAGCCACAGCTGCCTGGAGCCCGGCCAAATCTTTTCCTCCGGCAGTAGCAAAGAAAGGCTGTCCGCCACCTCCGCCTGAGATGAGTTTGGCAGCTTCACGGATATCTTTTCCTGCATTACAGCCATGGGTTACAAGATCATCGGTGTACATAAGAGCCAGGTTTGCCTTATCTTCAAATTTGAATCCAGCCGCAAACATGGTGTTTTGTTCACTCCTCAGCAGGAAAGCTAAGTTTTTCACAACCTCAGGGTGGTACTCACCGGTAAGCATTATAACATTTATTCCGTTTATATATTGTTTATCAGCGATAAGAGTTTTCCTAAGCTCAAAGGCCCTTTCACGCATAAACTCCTCTACTCTTTTCTTAAGTGATTCGTTCTCCTCTGTAACTTTAGAAATTGTGGCAATCAGATTTGGGGAGTTGTTAAAAATGGCCTTTACATGAGATAAAGTGTCCTCGTTATCCTGAACAATTTTTTCTGCATAAGATCCTGTTGTAGCCTCAATTCTTCTTACGCCGGCAGCAATTGCAGACTCAGATATAATTTTAAAAAGGCCTATGTTACCTGTTCGGGAAGTGTGCGTGCCTCCACATAGTTCAAGCGAATCACCAAATCTGATAACTCTTACTGTATCGCCATACTTCTCTCCAAAAAGAGCCATAGCGCCCATTGCTCTAGCTTCGTCAACAGGAACATTCCTGTGTTCATCCCTCTCTCTGTTCTCCCGAACCATTCTGTTTACGCTGTTCTCAATTTCTCTCAATATTTCTGCAGAGATCTTTTCAAAATGAGAGAAGTCAAATCTGAAGTAGTCTGAACTTACCAACGAA
>CAZPRX010000161.1:0-3468 GCA_964588835.1 uncultured Muribaculaceae bacterium | reverse complement strand
TTAAGTCTCCCATTGATAAAAGGCAACCCGCCAGATTAGTTGAGGAGTATGTTGAGAATACAACACCTCAGTCTGAGCTTGATAAATTATCAGCGCCCAGAGAGACTATGCATATGGTTAGGGAGAGGGGAGCAGGAAGACCCACTAAGAAGGACAGAAGAGAGATGGACTCTGTTATGGACAACTTGTGGTGGGAGGACGACTCTAACTAATAAGCTCTTCCCTCGGTTTTCCGGTGACTTCCAGAAGGCGGCAAGTTTGAGTCGCTTTTTCTATTGTGTATTCACCCAAATTCGCAGGTATAATTGCACACTCGCCTCTCATAATAGAGACATCACCATTTCCTCCTCTGATTATTGCCTCGCCTTCAAGTGAGAAGTAAATAATAAAACTCTCGAAAATATCACTTTCGAGTATCTCTCTCTTTTTCAAGTCAACAAGGTCAACCTTGAAGTATAAGCCGTCTGCAAGAGTAACGCGGTTCTCATTTTGTGAAATAATTTCACCTTCACGAAGGTAGAGAGGGGGTTTTATTTCAAATTTATTGAAATTGATACAATCAATAGCCAGGTCAAGATGCATCTCTCTTGCAGTTTCAGGATTGTGCTCTCTTCCCCAGTCATAAACCCTGTATGTTACATCAGATACCTGTTGAATCTCGGCAACGGTTATCCCTCCGGTAGCTGCGTGGAGTGTCCCGGGTTCGATATATATAAAATCACCCTTTTTAGGTGTTATTACATTCATTATCTCCTCAACAGTCTCATTTTTGCAATGGTCATAAAACTCTTGCGGAGTGAGCTCTTTGTTAAGGCCGAGATAGACTTTTGCGGTGGGCTTAGCCTCAAGAATATACCAGCACTCAGTCTTTCCATATGAATCATGCCGCTCCATGGAAATTTCATCAGATGGGTGTAGCTGGAGTGACAGTGAGTCGTTAATCTGGAGGATTTTGACCAGAATGGGAAAGATATTACCAAAAGACTCATAAATTGAATCTCCGGTAAGTTCGCCCAGGTATGTCTCTATCAGTTCGTTAATTGTGTTATCCTTAAGAAAGCCATTAGAGACCAGGGAGATATCTCCCTCAATTCCGCTAATCTGCCATACCTCTCCTCCCCAAACTCTCTCCTTGAGGATGGGTTTAAATTTCAGTGGATATAGATTTGTCATAATTTTTTTCAAGAAACAAGAACGCTCCAAATGTAAAAATAATGGATGCTGCTAAAACAATAATATAGATTTTTGTAGGCATTAAAGAGGCAAATGTAGCATCTGCTCCTAATTGTGGAAAGAGAATTGTTATAAGGAATGAGGAGGCGTTGTTAACAAAATGAATAAAAATAGTAGCCCACAAAGATCCTGTCTTCCAGTAGATCCAACCCATAAACAATCCTACCATAAAAGCTGGAAGGGCTTGCCATGGATTTAGATGCATCACTGCAAACATTACAGCAGACCACACAATTGCCCTCGAAGGGGATATGTGTTGTAAAAGTCCCCTAAGAATTATTCCCCTGCATAAAACCTCTTCAAAGAGCGGAGCAAATATTGCAATTGTTAAAAATGAGCTCCATGGATTTACCTTCATGTTTTCATAAAATTCTCGAAGGAAATCCGGTACCCCCATCCACGTGTAAAGTGGCTCAGTTGCAATATTGAAAGAGAATACGAGAAAGAAAATTATTAAGAAACTAAATGGCAGGCCGACTTTCCCAAACTTGTTTGAATTAAGAGGGACAGACTTAAAATCAGAAATGTTCTGAATTTTGTTAAGATCCCTTCTGTTCCTTAACTCCCCTGATATATATATTGCTGCAGGGAGAAAGACCAGTGGATATAAAATCAGATCCGCCCACAGAGAAGCAGACGGAACCGAATAGGTAATTGCAAGTGTGCCAAGTGCTGCTACAAGCATTCCGATAATAGCTGTTAAACCCAATAAAATCCAGCTCTGTTTGAGGTTTGGCAGATACGATTCCAGAAGCTTTAAATTCTTTTGATACACCATACTCTTATCTATTAAACAGAGGTGTTGGGTACTTACCATCAGCTACTAATCTGGAAAGGCTGTCAACAACCATCTCCCTGTCCTCTCTGAAGGTCACACCAAACCACTTATCCGGAGTTGAGAGTACTTTGCAGTTTGCTTTTCCGGATGAGATAAGCCTGTTTACTACATATGGTATGTAGAATTCAGCTGTTAAGTGGCTAAGGTTTTTGTTCAGGAATTCAATGAACAGCTGGTCACTCATTGTGAAGTAGTCCGGGGTAAATCCCCACATATTCATGGACACAGGAGCTGTTTTATCAATTTCTACCCTCTCTCCGGATGAGTTGTCTCCCATTATCCTTGTTTCTCCGTTTATCTCTTCTGCAATGATATTGTGATGCTCCTCTACTGTGCTGAGAAGTGACTCTTCGTTTGCACTGCAAATACCTCTTGATACTTTTCCAGCCTCTGAAAGTGTATTGGCAGTCTGAAATCCCACCATTGCGTACTCACCGCTCTTTCCATCAACACCTCTTAGAAAATCAGCAAGAATTTTGAATGAGTCTTGTCCGTAATAGTCATCTGCGTTAATAACTGCAAACGGGGTTGTAATAGCATGTGCTGCCATCATCACTGCATGCCCGGTTCCCCATGGTTTAGCCCTTTCAGGATTAAGCTTAAATCCTACCGGAATATTATCAAGTTCCTGCTCTACGAAATTAAATTTGATAGCATCTCCGTATCTGCTTCTTATGCTCTCTTCAAAATCTGAACGAAAGTGCTTTCTTACAACAAAGACCACCTCTCCGAATCCCGCCTGAATTGCATCATAAACAGAATAATCCATAATAGTTTCACCTGACGGACCCACTCCGTCCAGCTGTTTAAGCCCACCGTACCTGCTGCCCATGCCGGCTGCCAGTACCAATAATGTCGGTTTTGTCATAAATAAATGTAATGATTCTATAATCAACAAAAATAACAAATTATATTTCTATTTTTGCATAACAATTCCTTTGTTACCATCATATGTTCAACAAATTCAAAGAGTCAAGATTTTGGAGGATAATCAGGAACAAGTATCTGCTTGTTTCTGTGGTTTTTTTTGTGTGGATAACATTCTTTGACAGCAATTCACTTATTAAATGCTCAAGAGTAGTTTCTAGTATTAACTCTCAGGAGAGGGAGAAGAGATACTACAAAAATGAGATTAAGTCGATAGAGGAAAAATTAAACGAACTAAGTTCAAACAGAGATAGTCTAGAGAAGTTCGCCCGTGAACAATACAAGTTTCACAAGGATGATGAAGATGTCTACATCATTCTTAAGGAGACGAAATAGGAGGATTTACCTGATAATATCTAACGTTTCCCACTCCAGCAACCTCGCCTACCCCTTTCCGGTATTACATTCAGATTCTACAAGTTTATTACTCATTCACCGAGTATCCGCATAACTTCAGGAGTTTTTCCTCC
>CAZPRX010000160.1:0-3496 GCA_964588835.1 uncultured Muribaculaceae bacterium | reverse complement strand
CCATTCAGATAATGAAAGAGAATGGTATTGGCGGCATCCCGGTAGTTGACGAGAACAGAACTCTCATAGGTATTGTTACAAACAGAGACCTCAGGTTCATTGACAACATGAATACTCCCATTGAGGAGATTATGACAAAGGAAAACCTGATTACAGCTCCTAAAGGAACTGATCTGCAGCAGGCATCTGCAATTCTCAAAAGATATAAAATTGAGAAACTTCCGGTGGTTGATAATAAAGGAAAACTGATAGGACTTCTTACATACAAGGATATAACAAAGATTAAGGACAACCCTCAGGCAAGCAAAGATGAAAAGGGAAGGCTTCTTGTAGCCGCTGCTGTAGGTGTTGCATCAGACACACTTATTAAAATTGAAAAGCTTGTCTCTGTGGGAACAGACGCTGTTGTGATTGACACGGCACACGGGCACTCTGTTAATGTTCTCAAGACTATTAAGATGGCTAAAGATGCATTCCCCGGACTTGAAATCATTGCAGGTAATGTTGCAACAGGAGAGGCTGCAAAGGCACTGGCAGAGTGCGGCGTTGACGGAGTGAAAGTGGGGATAGGACCGGGTTCTATCTGTACCACAAGAGTAGTTGCCGGTGTGGGTGTTCCGCAACTTACAGCAATTATGCTTGCAGCAGAAGCGTTGAAGGGAACAGGAATTCCAATTATTGCAGACGGAGGCATAAGATACTCAGGTGATATCGTAAAAGCTCTTGCTGCAGGCGCATCTACAATTATGGCAGGGTCTTTGTTTGCAGGTGTAGAGGAGTCACCCGGAGAGACAATTATTCTTAACGGAAGAAAGTTCAAGGCATACAGAGGGATGGGATCTCTTGAGGCAATGCAGCAGGGATCAAAAGACAGATACTTCCAGGATATGGAAGATGATATTAAAAAGCTTGTTCCTGAAGGAATCGTTGCACAGGTACCTTACAAGGGAACTTTAAGCGAAGTTATTTATCAAATGCTTGGTGGATTGAGAGCAGGTATGGGTTATTGTGGTGCAAAGAATCTGCAGGAGTTGCTTAAGGCAAATTTTGTAAGAGTGACCGCTGCAGGAGTTGTTGAGAATCACCCGCACGATGTAACCATTACCCGTGAGTCTCCAAACTACAGCAGGTAGTAAAACAACATACAACTATGAGGAGGATTTTTGTTTTTTTTCTTTTAATTTGGGTTGCAACATCATGCAAGTATCTTGAATTCCGTTCAAGAGATGAGGTTGTTGCCGAGGTAAATGGAGAGAAACTATTCGCTTCAGAAGTAAGATCACTGGTTCCACCGGGGACACCTCCTGGAGACAGTGTAGCAATGCTAAGGCAATATGTTAACAGATGGGCATTAAAACATCTGCTGCTAAAGAAGGCTGAGGATGAACTATCTAAAGAGGAGCGAGATGTTGAGCAGGAGATAGAAGATTATAGGTCTTCTCTTATAATGTACCGATTTGAAAAAAATTACATAGATCAGAGGCTTGACACAACTATCTCTGAACAGGAGTGCCGGGAATACTATGAAAAAAATGCTCCCCACTTTGTTCTTTCAGCCCCTGTTGTTAAAGCACGATTTGCAAAAATTTCAAATACATCTCCAAACCTTGCCAATCTCAAACGAGGCTACAAGGCAAACTCTATTGAGGACATTGAAGATTTTGAGCGTCTATGCTACAGTTCAGCAGAGAAGTACGGCAACTTCAATAATCAATGGGTAGATCTTTCAATGGTTGCAAGAGAGGTTCCCTATGATAACCAAACTCTTGAAAAAGCACTTAGTGCTGGAAATGCAGTAGAAATCGCAGACTCAACACATACATATCTTGTTTACTTCAACGAGAAATTTATTTCCGGAACAATAGCTCCTTTTGAATACTATCTTCCGGAGATAAAAGAGATTATTCTAAGTAAGCGAAAACAACAACTGGTGGCAGACCTTGAAAAGAATCTCATAAGAGACGCCATTGATAAGAACCATCTAAAAACGAACATTAACAGAGAACAAAAATGAGAAGGATACTCAGTGCTATCTTCATACTGGCTTTGACAGCCACATCTACTGCCGCTTTTTCGCAGAAATACAACAACGGACTGGTAGATAAAACTATCGCAATCATCGGTAACGATATGATTCAGCTCTCAACTATTGAAGCTGAGGTGCAGATGATGATGGTTCAGGGGGTTACTTCTGACAAAAACATCCGATGCGAGATTCTTGAGAACCTCCTTACAAACAAATTACTCCTGACTCAGGCAAGACTGGACAGTCTAAATGTTAGCGCAGAAAATATTGAAGGCGAACTCAACAACAGAATTTCCCAGGTACTTACTCAGCTTGGAGGAGAAAAGGCACTTGAGGAGTACTTTAAGAAACCTCTTTTTAAACTTAAACAAGAGTGGAGAGAGGCAATTCATGAACAACTTCTTACTCAGGAGATGCAGAGAAAGGTAGCCCAGGGTGCTCCCGAACTGACACCATCAGATGTTGAGGCATTCTATGACAGAACTCCCAAAGACTCCCTGCCTATAATATCAACTCAATACCAGATTAAACAGATTGTACTTTATCCCAATAAAGAGGCAGCTGTACTTGCAGTTAAAGAGAGATTGCTTGAATTCAGAGAGCGTGTAATGAAAGGTGAAAAATTTGCTAACCTGGCAACCATATACTCTCAGGATCCCGGAAGTGCAATAAAGGGAGGAGAACTAAGAATGGCATCAAAACAACTATACTGGCCTGCATTTTCCGATGCTGCCATGTCTTTGAAGCCAGGTCAGGTATCACAAATTGTTGAAACACCGGACGGTTTTCACCTTATTCAGCTTATTGAAAGAGACGGAGACATGTTTAATGCAAGGCACATTCTTCTTAAACCGCTATATACAAGTGAAGACAGAACTACAGCCTTTGCAAAACTTGATAGCTTGAGGACCAAGATTATTGCAGATAGTATAAACTTTGAAACTGCGGCACTAAGATTCTCCCAGGATCCCAAGACATACATTAACGGAGGTCTTATGGCTGAGGAGATGTCAGGATCATCACTTTTTGAAAAGGATTTGCTGAAACCGGAAGACTACGCTATTATCAAAGATATGAAGGTAGGAGATATATCGGAACCATTTGAATCTACAGACAACGAAGGTAGAAGCGGAAATACAATTTATAAAGTCTTAAAACTTGTTAAAATTGTCCCTTCACACGTAGCTTCTTTCAAAGACGATTTCAATATTCTGCTTAACGAAGCTAAAAACCAGGCCGCTCTAAAAGAGATTGATAAGTTTATCACTAAAAAGCAGGAGAGCACTTTTATTAGAATCGATCCAATGTTTACAGGCTGTGAGTTTAAAAGAGAGGGCTGGATAAAATAATGTTTACACACTTTCTGGCTGTAGCTGCGATTGCCCTTGTAGGGCAGGTTACACCGGCAGATACATCGGCCGGCAGAAAACTTGTAAGACTTTTAAACGCCGAATCGGCACAACTTATTGA
>CAZPRX010000159.1:0-3499 GCA_964588835.1 uncultured Muribaculaceae bacterium | reverse complement strand
TTGCCCGTAATCATCAGATAAATAAAGGCCGCAATAAGCGAAACGGGTATAGTCAGGATAATAATGAAAGTGGCACGCCATCTTCCAAGGAAGAAGAGCACAACTATCATAACAAACAGACCGGCAAGGAGAACTGTCTCGGTTAATGAACCTATACTGTCCTTAATAAATTCCGATGTATCGAGAATTACTTCAAGTTTTACATCTGGAGGGAGGGAGTTTTGAATAACAGGCAGCTCCTTAAGAATCTTGTCTGCTATATCAACAACATTTGCTCCGGATTGCTTCTGAACTACCAGTGTTGCTCCACGCTCGCCATTTGTATAGACCTCTGTTGAGCGCTCTTTAAGCGTGTCCTTAACTACTGCAATATCCCTCACGTAGATGCTTTTTCCAAGGAAGCTGCCCACTATGAGGTTCTTTATCTCATCGCTCTCTTTAAACTCACCATCAACCCTGAGAGAGTATGTGTTTGTTCCCACATCTATTGTTCCTCCCGGGATGTTTCTGTTCTCCATCGCAATGAGGTTTGCAACCTGCTCAACGGTGATGCCGTATGCCTGCATCTTGTTTGGATCAGTAGAGATCTGAATCTCTCTCTGAGGCGCACCTGAAATTGATGTAGAGGCTACACCGTCAATTCTGTTGATGGGGTTTGCTACCTTCTCTTCAAGAATTTTGTAAAGCCCTTTTGAGCTTACATCTGAGTTTGCAGAGATAAACATTATAGGCATCATGTCTGAGCTGAACTTGAAGACCACCGGGTCATCACACTCCTCTGGCATATAGTTTCTCTGCATGTCCAGAATTGACCTGACATCATTAACCGCCTCGTCCATGTTTGTCCCGTATTCAAACTCAATTGTAATAAGGGATATGTTATCCTTTGAGGTAGAGGTTATTCTCTTAAGATCTGTTACAGTACTCAGGGATGTCTCCAGCCTCTTTGTCACGTTTTGCTCAATATCCATTGTACTCGCTCCCGAGTAGGTGGTCATCACCGTAACGGCATTGAGTTCAATTTCCGGATAAAGGTCTACGGAAAGTCTGGAGAAGGAGAAAAGTCCCAGCACCACAAGAGCCACAAATATGAGGGCTGTTGTAACCGGTTTCTTTACTGCACTTTCGTATATTTTCATATTAATAAACTATTTATGTTTAGAGAGTCAGGTCAAGCCCACCCTCTGTTACTCTTACTTTTGCATTGTCTATCAGGCTGTTCATTCCTGCAACAACAACCTTCTGGCCGGCTTCTAGTCCTGAGAGAATTTCGTAGTTTGTTCCCACTCTTCTTCCAAGCTCAATTTTGACATATTTTACTGTGTCTCCGTCAAGAACAAACACATACTTATCGTTGGTTCCCTGCTGCTTGATTACTGCCTTGTCAGGTATTACCACCCTCTTCTTTGCTCCCAGCTCCACTTTTGCTCTCGCAAACATTCCCGGACGAATTTCCATACTCTGATTTGATATACTTACCTGAGCCTGAAAAGTCCTGGTTGTGGGGTCAATTGTAGGATAGACCAGACTAACCTTTCCGGAGTATCTCTTTCCATCATACACATCAAGTGTTATCTCAACAGGTGTTCCGTTCTTAACAACAGGATAGAACTCTTCTGAAACAGCAACCATTATCTTAACCGGCTGAAGCTGCATTACTGTAAGAATCGGCTGGCCCACAGCAAGGTCTCCGTTGTCGTAATTTCTTGCTGTAACCACTCCGTTAATAGGAGAGATAAGTTTTGTATTTCTGTCCAGATTTGAGATGTTCTCTTCAGCAACCTTTACCTGAGTTTTCAGCTGCTCGTACTGCTGCTGAGAGATTCCTCCAGCTTTATACAGAGCCTCTGTCCTTGCAAGATCTGTCTTAATATTCTCGAGTTGAGTTTTTGCATTTGCATAGTTTATGCTCTCCATCTGAACAAGAAGTTGCCCTTTTTTTACATTAGTACCTACCTCTACATATATCTTCTCGATTCTCTGAGCTGTGGAACTGGAGATGTTATTCTTCACAAACGGTTCAATATTACCGGTATACTCAGCAATCTGATTAACCATCTCCTCTTTTGCCTCCACAACCTTCACAGCCGGGAGCTCTTTCTCTTCAACAACGGCGTTACCGGAGGAGTTGCAAGCACTGAACAATACCAGCCCAAGTGCAATCAAAAATGTTGATCTCTTCATATGTTTATTTTAAAATATTATTTTTCTAAGTTCTCTTTTCCTATAACCTTCTCGTACTCGTTTCTTGCCTTTATGAAATCATAAAGAGTCTGAGTATAGTTAAGCCTGGACCTGGTAAGCGCCACCTCTGAATCATTCATCTCCAGAACGGTCCCGGCACCTGTGTTATATCTAACCTTTGATATTTCGTAACCCTTCATAGCCTGCTCTACTGCCTCTCGGTCCGACTTCAGCTGAGCGCCCGCCCTCTTCATTTCGTTTACCGAATTTATTGCAGAGAGTGTAAGTGACTCTTTTAGCAATGTCCTTTGATATTCAAGTTGTCGTATACCCACTTTTGTCTGTTTCTCCTTTAGAGAGATAGAGAGTTTGTTGAAAATGGGAATCTGAAGAGAGAGACCCAGTGCAAATGAATTTGCCCACGGCTTGTTTAGGTTAAACTCCTCATTCTGCATTTGCATCTGGTAGTTTGCAAAACCTGCAAGCATAGGCAGACGCTGTGAACGAATAAGCTCAAAGCTCTTGTTTAACCTCTCCAGCTGGATGTCCATAGTCTTGAGATTACTGTTCTGATCTACATCCAATATTCCTGCTGAGTAATTTAACATCTGTCCGGAAAATTGCTCAAAACTACCGTCAACAGATATCTCCTGAGAAAGAGGCAGTGACAGCAGAATCTTCAGCTGAAGTTTTGCAAGCTCCAGACCGTTTCTTGCCTGAGTTAGTGTAGGTGATATATTTCTGGCAGCTACATCTGAGCGAATCTTATCATACTCACTTGCCAGACCCTGCTCATACATCTTTCTTATATTTTCTGCACTCTCCATTGCATTCTTAAAACTCTGCTCCAGAACCTTAAGAGACTCCTCCATCATCACCACTCCGTAAAAACTATTTTTTACCTGCTGAATCAGATCCAGCTTTGTTGTTCTTGCCGATTCCAGTGCTGCCCTTATCTCTATCTCAGACATCTCTATGTTCTTGTAAAGAGCCATAGAGAAGATGGGCACTTGTGCTGTACCGGCCAGAGTATAACTATGAGTTGAACCTACCTCCATCTTTCCTCCGGGGAAGAAATCTGAAAAGAATACAGGCTTCATAATGTTGTTTGAGTACTGTCCGGAGGCAGCTACAGAAGGCAAAAGAGCATACCAGTTTTCCTGCTTGAGGTAATCTACCCTCTCGAGCTCTGCTCCGGCTATTTTAATATTCAGGTTCTCATTCAGGGCAATCTCAAGTGCCTGCTCAACCGTTAACCTGAGAGTATCGGCAGAGTCTGCGGCCCTCATGGCCGTAGCTGAAAGTAACATAAAAA
>CAZPRX010000158.1:0-3514 GCA_964588835.1 uncultured Muribaculaceae bacterium | reverse complement strand
ATGAGTTATAACCTCATTCTCCGGAATTAAAATCGCAATAACATCTGCTCCTTTAGTTCCTATATAAAAACCGGCAAGTAGAGACAAAAGTGATAACGAGACAAAAACATCAATCGTACCATTGAAGAAGTTGATTAAAATTATGATCATCAATAGTGTTAGAATCGTAAGAAAAATACCGTCATCTACTCCATTTGAACGTAATATGAAACAGACTAAAGCGTGAGTAATTGCAAATAAGTGAACAATAATATTTACAATTATAAAATCGCGATTTTTCTCTCCTGTAGACTTAAAAACAGATGATTTCATTTTACTTTCAAGTATATGTAAATATATAAAATATTATCTGATTAAGGATTATTGAAAAAATTAAATTAGGTTTGCCGTATGATATATTTAAGAATAATTTGATATATGAAGACAAAAATATCATTTGAAATACAATATAACACAAGACCTGGTGAGGATATTTTTATAACTGGTAATATTTCTGAGCTTGGACTTAGTAAAATTGAATCGGCCAAAAAAATGGAATATTCAGATGGTAAGTGGAAATTATCAATATTACTTAAAAACTCTTGTCCATTTACTTATTCTTACTTTTTGAAAGACGAACATGGCAAGATTTTTCCTGAGGCAGTTTCTTCACGATATTTTACTAATCAACATTTTCAAAAAGTGAAAGTGTTTGACCAATGGATTCCGTTTACAGAGGAAACACCTTTCCTGTCTAACGCATTTAGAAATGTCTTTTTCAAATCAGACAATCTGACAGATCTTATTATTGATGAATTAGTTATTACTTGTTCTCCAAATAATTTATCAGAAGAAAGTATTTTGTATCTAACAGGAAGTTCTGCGATTCTTGGTAAATGGGACGAAAACTCCGCGATTAAAATGTTAAAAGGGAAAGGGGGAGTTTGGTATGCTCTTTTCAAGAAAAAGGATTTTTCTCCTAATACAGAGTACAAATTTCTCATAAAGAATATTAAGTCTGGTATATATTCTTGGGAAGAGGGGCTGAACAGGCAGTTCCCTGATTATTTATTAGAAAATGAATATGAATCAATAGTAGTTAATAATTATAAGATAAACTTAACTGCTGAGAAAAAACGTTATGCGGGCACTGCTATACCTGTATTTTCACTAAGAACTCAACAAGGATGTGGCATTGGAGAGTTTCTTGATATCATCCCATTTGCTGATTTTCTTAATAAAACCGGCCAAAGAGTATTACAAATCCTTCCGGTTAACGATACAACTATGAATAACACATGGGAGGACTCATACCCCTATGGTGCAATATCCATATTTGCTCTTCACCCTCTTTACATTAATTTGATAGAAGCAGGTAAAATCAACGATGATTCTTATAATGAATCTTTTGCAAAAGAGTCGGCAAGACTTAATATGCTTGAAGAGATTGATTACGATTCAGTGGCGGAGCTCAAATGGGATTATCTTAAGAGATTGTTTTCACAAGATGGAGTTAAGACTCTCTCAACAAAGAGATTCATCACCTTTTTTAACAACAACAAATCTTGGTTAGAACCTTATGCTCTTTTCTCCTATTTCCGAGATAAGTTTGGTACTGCTGATTTCTCAAAATGGGGAAGCTTCAGCAAATTCAGTATCGAAATTTTAAACTCTTTTACGTCAAAAGATTGCAAGACTTATAATGAGATTGCTCTATACTATTTTATTCAATATCACCTTGATATTCAGCTTAAAAAAGCACATGACTATATCAACTCTAAAGGCATTATATTAAAGGGAGATATACCAATAGGTGTTAATAGAAATTCAGTTGAAGCATGGTGTGAACCACAGTACTTTAATTTTAACGGACAGGCAGGTGCTCCGCCAGATGATTTCTCTGTTACGGGACAAAACTGGGGTTTCCCAACATATAACTGGGACAATATTGAGAATGAGGGCTATGAGTGGTGGAAACGACGATTTAGAAAAATGGCTGAATATTTTGACGCGTATCGAATTGATCACATTCTTGGGTTTTTTAGAATATGGGAAATTCCCT
Source organism: uncultured Muribaculaceae bacterium (assembly GCA_964588835.1). Taxonomy (GTDB): domain Bacteria; phylum Bacteroidota; class Bacteroidia; order Bacteroidales; family UBA932; genus Bact-08. The sequence goes on along the minus strand of CAZPRX010000158.1, from coordinate 1,473 downwards.
CAAACGCGGTTGATGGTTTATTAGGCTACTTTAATCCATCATTACCATACTCAGCTGATGAAATTAGATCATTAGGATATCTTTTTAATTACGATAGAGATTGTACTCCATTTATAAGAGAATATATAATAAAAGAGTATTTTAAAGATGACTATAAAATTGTATCAGATATCTTTATGGATAATGTTGGATGGGAAGTATTGATGTTTAAAAAAGAATTTTCATCCCAGCGATCAATTGAACAATACTTTGTTGAAAATCCTAAATCAGAAGTAATAAAATATAAAGATTCTCTTTTTTCATTAATAACTGACGTTCTCTTCATCCAGGATCCATATGACAATAATAAATATCATCCAAGAATCTCTGCCCAGTATACAAAATCTTATTCGAATCTAAGTCAGGATGCAAAAGATGCATTTAATAGAATTTACAATCAATATTTTTATCATAGAAATGATGGTTTCTGGTATGGTAACGCAATGAAAAAGCTTCCTTCTCTGATTTCTTCAACAGATATGTTGGTTTGTGGAGAAGACTTAGGTATGATTCCTTCATGTGTTCCATCTGCAATGAACTCTTTAAGTATACTTTCATTAGAGATTGAAAGAATGCCTAAGAACCCTGAACTTAAATTTGGTAAAACATTAGAATATCCATATTTATCAGTTTGTACAACAGGTACTCATGATACAAGTACACTTAGAGGATGGTGGGAAGAAGACAGAAGCATATCAAATGAATATTTCAAAACTATCCTTAATGAAACTGGAGAAGCACCATATTATTGCGAACCATGGATTTGTAAGAAAATCATCAATAATCACCTTACTTCAAATTCGATGCTTGCCATAATCCCTTTACAAGACTGGTTATCATTATCCTCTGCTCTTAGAAGAGAAAATCCACACACTGAAAGAATAAACATCCCGGCAAATCCAAAGCATTATTGGAAATACCGAGTACATCTAAATATTGAAGAGATATCAAATGACACTCAATTTATAACTGAAATATCAGAAATCATTAAGTGTTCCGGACGGTGATTCTTTTATTTATTTTATTAATCACCATTGCTATAGCTCCGTCTCCAGTAACGTTGCATGCTGTTCCAAAGCTATCCATAGCAATATAAAGAGCTATCATTAAACCTATTGCTTGTTCGTTAAACAAAAGGATAGATTGTAACACTCCAATTGCTGCCATTATCGCGCCTCCTGGTACTCCGGGAGCTGCCACCATTGTTATGGCAAGCATAAAAATAAATCCTAAAAACATTTCACCGGTGTAAGGCATCTCCATCATCCACATAATTGCAAATGCACATGATACTATTTTCAACATACTTCCAGATAAGTGAATTGTAGCACACAACGGAATCACAAAATCTGCCAATTCAGATTCAACACCATTTTTCTTAGCCTGAGCTAATGTTACTGGGATTGTTGCTGCTGACGATTGAGTTCCCAGGGC
>CAZPRX010000157.1:1446-3521 GCA_964588835.1 uncultured Muribaculaceae bacterium | reverse complement strand
ACCCTAGTATAAAAATTACAGAGGTCAGTAATAACAGAAACATTATTAACAATTTAGAATAATATCTCATCCCAGATTGTAATTATTAAAGATATTCTTACCCTCAGGTGTATATGCAAATTTTATCTCCTCTACATATCTCTCTTCAACCTTACTTCTTACCATTTTCATTGTAGAGTTAATCATTCTGTTTTGTTCGCTGAATGGTTCAGTTGTAAAGATAAAAGTTGCAGGCAGCCATCTCTCAGGAAACATTCCTGCATAAACACCTTTTCCCTTATATTTTTCAATTTCGTCCCAAACAGCCTGCACAAGATCGTTCCCGGATAATCCGGCATTTCTGTCAGGTGTAATAATTGCAATTGTGTATGGAGATTGATTGTTATGCAACATAACTTGCTGAATTATTTTTGATTGTGATACAAGCATCTCCTCAATCTCTTCAGGTGCATACTTTTCACCATCTGATCCAATCAATAAGCTTTTAAATCTTCCCTTTACATAGAGGAATCCCTCTTTGGTCATATATCCCATATCTCCGGTGTACAACCATCCATCCTTAACTGTCTCTTGGGTAGCTTTAGGATTCTTCCAGTAACAGGCCATCACATTTTCTCCTCTTATTACAATTTCTCCGGATACTCCCACTGGCAGTTCATTACCTTCGTTATCCAATATTCTTATATCAAGTGGTTTTACCAATATTCCTGATGAGCCGAGCTTGTGCCGAGCCGGAGTATTGGTAGATATTACAGGAGTTGCCTCAGATAGTCCATATCCCTGATACATAGGTATTCCTATAGCATAGTAAAACCTTTGTAACTCTTTATCCAGCAAAGCACCTCCCCCTACAAAAAAGTCCAACTCTCCACCCATGGCCATTCTAACTTTTGAGAAAAGTATCTTATCAAACAGAGACTTAACAGGGTATAAAATAGACTTCCAGCCGGCTCCGCGGTTCCATCCGTCACCATTATATAAATAGGCTATCTTAAGGGCAAATTGGTACAATTTCCAGCTATTTTCACCCTTTGCTTTTACTGATCCTTCAATGTTCTTCCTAAAGCTTTTTGCCAAAGCAGGTACAGAGAGAATAAGATTCGGCTTAACCTCCTTAATATTCAAAGGTATATTCTTCAGAGTCTCCATAGCCGTTTTCCCCTGCTGCACTGTGGCAACTATCGCCCCTCTTGCAATCATTATGTAAAAACCAACAACATGAGCAAAGCAGTGGTCTAGAGGCAGGATTATAAAGTTTTTGTACCCCTCCGGAATTGTCATGCAGGAGAGTGATTGCTCTACATTGGCAGTGTAGTTCCTGTGAGTTAACACAACACCTTTAGGGTCTGCCGTTGTACCTGAAGTATAGGTAATAGTAGCGATATCGTTGTTCTGGATATTTTTGCCGATTTCAGTAAATGCAGCAAGATTTGCTGACAGATATTTTTCACCCTCAGCAAAAACATAATCTGAGCTTAATTCTCCGTTTACCAGCTCTGATGAGGGATCAAAAACTATTACATGCCTAAGTAGCGGAAGTTTATCTCTGATAGCCCTGATTTTTGGCAGCTGTTTTTCAGAGACCATTATCATAACAACGTCTGCATGAATCAATCGGAAAGTCAAATCTGAGCTCTCTTCGAGCTTTACAGACAAAGGGACATTTACTCCACCGGCATAAAAAATGGCAAGTTCACCAATAATCCACATATTGCAACCCTCTGCTAAAATAGAGGCGTTTTCTCCCTTATTAAGACCGAGTGAACAAAGACCTGCACCAAATTGTTTTGCAAGCAATCTGGTCTTTGAATACGAAGTAGGGCGAAATTCGCCATCCTTTTTTTCAAGAAGAAATGTATTCTCTGAGAATTTGGTTGCGGATTCTTCAAAAAGATCAATCAGTGATCTTTTATGAGTGATACTAACTTCATTTTTCATAGCATAGAGTTTTTTAAAGAATACAAATTTATAATTAATGTCCAAAATTTGCTCTCCATATCTAAAGCTTTTATCCGAAAAGGGTATAGACTGGAATTACTCTCTTACCCCAGATCTCATTACAAAAGCAAAACAAG
>CAZPRX010000157.1:0-1436 GCA_964588835.1 uncultured Muribaculaceae bacterium | reverse complement strand
ACTCATTTTTCTGCACATAGGATATCTTAGCAATGTCAAGGTTAGAGAGGGCTCGAAAAATCTTTTCTCAGATATCAGAGTCTCAAAACTTCTCAACAATAATTTCATATGTATTGCAGAAGACAAAGATGACAATCCGGAATCTTTCCTTGTTGCACTGGACATGCTGCTTCTCAACAATGACTACTCTTACGGCCCAATGAATCTTTTTATAATGCCGGACAGAAGGCCGATTCTCTGCTCCTCAGAGACAGACCCTGACCATTTTCTAAACATAACCAATAATATTCTCGGCGCAAAATCCACTAAACGGGAATTACTTGAGAGGCTGGCAGATGAGTTAACTCACAGAACAAAACTTTCCGGTGTCATCACAGGTGTTGCAGAAGAGCCAAAAGAGGCACTTGCCGTTCTTCACCATTACGTTAGAAACTGGCACAAAACAATGTTCAAATCAGACTTTCTTAAGAACCTAAAACCATACACACCCAATCCTGGAAGTCTATATACTATTGTTGAATATCTTAGACACTTTCCAAACTATGAGCTAGAAGAGTCAATAACATCTCTTTTAGAGGACCTGCAATTTTCTCCCTTATTCGACCCTATTGATGGAGGCTTTTTCAGGCAGTCTGAGGATTACACATGCTCAAAACCATTATACGAAAAGAATCTTGAGGACAACAGTCAGTATATAATACTATACTCTGCTGCATGGAAATTATTTGGAAAAAATTCTTTCAGAGAGACTGTGATTCACACATATAATTTCATTAACAAAGAGCTCGCAGCTCCATCAGGCGGCTATTACAGCAACACAACAATCACTGATGATGTAAAAGACAGCGTATACTATTCATGTTCAATAAAAGAGCTAGAAATTCTTTTTCCGGGCAGATACCAAGAGATCTCAGTAGCCCTTGGATTAGACACGAGAGATGAAGTCAGCAACAAACAAATCCCTGTAAGAAACCCTGATACATATAATATTATCGGCAGAGAAGAGCTTGAAAGTCTGAGAGAAAGAAGAAAAGAACATCGTGGATATTTAAAGGATACACGGATAATTACCTCATACAATTCACAACTTGCAAAATCTTTATCAATAGCTTCGTCATTATTAGAAAACGAGGAGATGAAAGAAGATTCAATTGCTCTGTTTGACTATTTACTGAATAACAATATTAATGCAAAAGGAAGATTATTAAGATACACCTGTTGTTCAAACGGCTGCAGGTTTGGGTTTCTGTCAGACTACGCCGGATTTATTGATGCATCTGTTGAACTCAATAAATCAACCAAAATTAAAGAATATAAAGATATAGCAATAAAATACCTTGACTTTGTAATTGATAACTTTTACAAACCGGAAAACGGAATGTTTAGTAAGTCTGAAAAGGGTGCCGAGGTTCCTGTTGTACCTTTTCGCAGAGAGT
>CAZPRX010000156.1:0-3531 GCA_964588835.1 uncultured Muribaculaceae bacterium | reverse complement strand
ACTGACGTTTATCTTTATGATATGAGGAATAATGTGGAAATTATTAATTCAGAATGAAATGGTTCAGATTGCTAAGAATATGTAGAATCTTTCTAATCTGTTTAGCATGGATAAGTTGAAATTGTATTTCATTAAAATTTTAAAACGAGTTCATCTGTTGAAATATCTAAGTTTCCATCTTAGAAAAAAAATCAATGGCGTAGGTGTAAAAATCCCTTTTATCTATGGTATGGGGATTAGCAATTATACCCTTGAGTCGAGTTGGCTTGACCAGTTAATAAACAGTCTTGTTCCAGAGGATGAATCGGCGTTTGTCGATGTTGGAGTAAATATAGGACAAACGTTATTAAGTATAAAAACTAATAGACCTGCTATTAAGTATATTGGTTTTGAACCTAATTCAGCATGTACATTCTATTCCAAGATGTTGATTAACACCAATCACTTTAAAAATTGTCAGATTTTCAATTTTGCTTTGAATTCTGAAATTGAGATGTCTGTGCTTGAAAAGACGTTTATCGATGACCCGAGAGCCTCCATTATTGCACATTCCCGGCCTAATGTTTTTGAAGATAAAGAACAGGTTTTTGCCATGAATTACGATTATCTTTTTCTGAACCAGATGATTTCATTTGTGAAAATTGACGTTGAATTTTCTGAACTGGAAGTCATTAGAGGAATGAAAAACTCCATAACCAAATTTAACCCAGTAATTATTTGTGAAGTTCTTGACAGCCATGATAATACTACGCATGATTTTACACAGGGGAGAGCCAATGAATTAACAAAACTGATTTATTCTTCACTCTAATGAGCAAAGCTAGACTATTGGGCATTCTGTTTCTTGTTACATCGCAATCCATGGCTGCACAGCAGTGGATTAGCGGCAAGATTACAGATTCAAAGGGTACAGGTCTTTCAGATGTTGTTGTTTCTGATGGTTATACAGTTGTTAAGAGCGACTCTGCCGGAACATTTTTCTTTGATACCCGCCCGGGTGCAAAGTTTGTGTTTATTTCAACACCTGATGGATATGATCACGACGGGCCATTCTATCAGAGACTGGATGCAAAAACGGGCTCATACACATTTAAACTTGTAAAAAGAGAAAGTTACCCATCCTTTTTTATTCACACAGGAGACACTGAGACAGGCGTTTACAAAGAGTGGGTGAATCTTTTCAAAAATCATGTAAATAATACAAAACCTGCATTTGTTCTTTTTAACGGAGATATCTGTTACGAAAAGGGGCTCAGGTTCCATGCTGCTGAACTTAACCAGTCTAAACTTGGAGTCAGAACTGTTTTTACCCTTGGTAATCATGACCTGGTAGATGGCAAAAGCGGTGAAGAGCTATTTGAAGAGCTGTTTGGGCCGGCGTGGTACTCATTCAATATAAATGGTGCACACTTTGTTGTATTACCTGTGCTTCAGGGAGACAGAAAACCTGCATATACAGCTGATATTCTTTATTCATGGCTAAAGAGTGACCTGGAGTTTCTAAAGACCGGAACACCGGTAATAATCCTCAACCACCATTTGTGGGGATTTGAGAGTGACTTTGTGCTCAAGACAAAGAATATTGAGCTGGACATGAAAGCCAGGAATCTTAAGGCATATCTCTATGCCCACTATCACACAAATATTTTTCACAAAACACTCAAGGGTGGCGTAGCTACAATCTCAACAATGTCACCTAACAAGGGGGGCAAAGATCACGCACCTTCATCTTTCCGTCATGTGTTTTTTACTCCGCAAGGAGATGTCTCCACTAAACTCATCTACTCACCCATTGATAAGCTAATTAGGGCTACAGCATTCGAGGACGGGGAGGGGAGTGGCCGATCCCTTCTTGGAAGAGAGAGAAAAAATGTTAAGGTTATTGCAACTGTTTACGATACCCCTTCAGAGGCAACAAATGTATATGCTGTTGTGGGAAAAAGGGAGCACAAGATGTCAAAAATCTCAGGCTTTAACTGGAGCGTATCGGTCCCACTGAATTCCATTAAATCGATTGACGCTGTAGATGCAATAAAGATAAAGGCCGAGTTTACTGATGGAAGCGTAATTTATAAATCGGCAGATTTCCCTGCAAATCCTCGTGCCTCTTGGAGTACAAACCTTGGGGGCCCGGTATTTATGGCAAGTCCGGTTCTTACTGAAAAATACATTATTTCCGCCACTACTGATGATGAGAACGCAGCAGGGGCATCGGTTGTTGCACTGGATAAGTCCACCGGAAAAGAGGTCTGGAGAGTTAAGACATCAAACTCAATCAAGAACAGAATTGAGTACTGGAACGGGATGATTTTTGCCGCAGATGTAGAGGGTAAAGTGTATGCAATTGATGCATCAAGAGGCTCCCTGAAGTGGACCAGAGAGTTGAGAAGTAATAGTATTCACCCTATATACACACAGGGTGTTGCACTATTTGATGGAGTAGTTTATGCAGGTCAGGGGAATTTCCTTACGGCAATGAGAGCTAAGGATGGGAAGGTGCTCTGGGTAAATGATTCATGGAACGGAGGTGTTTCAACAATAGCCTCTCCAGTAGCAGAGCCGCGCAGCGGTGTGCTTCTTTCTGCCGGATACTGGAGCGGAAGATATGCACACGATGCTGAATCGGGAAAACTTCTGTGGGAGAAGAAGGATAATATCACAAGGTATGCAGACAACTCTCCTGTGGCGTTTGACGGGTCGTTTTTCTATACCTCGCCCAATTATATTACCGAGGTAGATCCTAAAACAGGTGAAGAGAGGGTTAATATCAGAATTCCATATACTGTAAACAGCTATTCGAAGCCGTTCGTTAACGATAAATATTACATTGTAGGCACAACAGACAAAGGGGTGGTTGCCTTTAACAGAAAAGAGGGTTATAAAGAGATGTGGAACTTCAGGCCCAACCCGGGAATCTTCTATACTGCTCCATATACAATGGATTATCAGCTTACAGTAGAGAGCAGTCCGTTGCTGCATTCGGGAAATGTATACTTTGGAGCCAATGACGGTTACTTGTATTGTATCGAGGCTGAATCGGGTGCATTTAAATGGAGGTTCAATCTTGGGACTCCAGTGCTCACCTCTCCCGTAATTGAGAACGGTATTCTCTACATTGCAGACTTTGCCGGAAATATGTGGGCACTTCAGATTTGATTATGACTACTTATAGCCGCTTTATACAAGATACCATCATTTCACTTTCCCGGATTTACAGAAAGGAGGAGGCAAAGGCAATTGCAGTAAGAGTTCTGAACCGGGTGTGTAACTTGTCACCACATGCATACATCATCGACCCTGAGACTACGATAGACGATGATAATTATAGAGAGCTTCTTTCGATAGTATCTGAACTTAAATCAGGAAGGCCTCTTCAGTATGTAACAGGTGTGCAGGAGTTCTTTGGCCGGGAATTCAAGGTTTGTGAGGGGGTTTTGATTCCAAGGCCAGAGACAGAGGAGCTTGTCTCCTGGATAATTAAGGATAGAAAATCTGGTGCCGGGTTAAAGATTCTTGATGCTGCTTCAGGCT
>CAZPRX010000155.1:0-3567 GCA_964588835.1 uncultured Muribaculaceae bacterium | reverse complement strand
GGACTTCCGGGTCCTATCTTTATTGCCTCCTCCTGCCTTCTTTTACTTTGCTTAATTAATGTTGCCGATATCCAGCTCTCCTTCTCATTAATAAATTCAATTGCACGGGAGTAGCTTACCAGCCAGGGGATAGTTACATTAATACCTCTTAACGGGTGAACAGCCAGTTTTACTCTTCTTGACAGGCTCACCCTCTTGATTGTAATTTCGCCTAAACGGGGATGAATATAGATTTTTGTCATCTCTCCAGAATAAAGACAGTGACCGCATCTCCCTTGTTGAGTTCACCTTTTCCTACAGGTATTGATGCAACTGCAGTAGCATCTCCCATAGCAAGTATATGTGCCGACCCATTATACGATAGGGTTTCAAACTCTCCGTCGGCTGATATTTTACCCGGTACGAAGGCGAGCCGCGATGTGTTTTTTCTTTTGAACTCTCTTGCAATGGGGAGCTTTGTCCAGATACCTTGTGATGAACTTTCTGAAGAGGAGCGGAGCCACTCTTTTACTAAAAGCTGAAACTGAAGGTAGCATGAGACAGGATTTCCGGGAAGTGCAAAGATGACCTTTATGACAACACCATTTTCATCTCTCAGAACTGCAAATGTACTGGGCTTGCCCGGCTGAACAGCTACCTTGTTAAAGAGTATTGTGAACCCTAAAGCCTCCAGAGTCTCCGGTACGTAGTCAAAATCTCCCATTGAGACTCCACCTGTAATAATGAGAGCATCATTAGATTTAAGCCCCTCCCGTATTGATTTTTCTACATCGCCCCTCTCATCTTTTGCAATTCCAAGATAGCTTGCCTCTGCTCCAGCAGATAATGCCTGAGCATATAGCTGCCATCCGTTTGAGTTTCTGATCTGAACTGTTGATGGGATGGCATCTGGTTCAACAATCTCATCTCCAGTTGACAGAATCCCTATTTTGATTTTTCTGAAAACGAGAGGATCTGGGACTCCCATTGATGCAAGAATTGCAATATGAGCTGCACCTATCAATGTTCCCCGTGAAATGGCGACGCTCCCCTGGGACATATCCTCCCCTTTAATACAAATGTTGTCCCGCCCTTTTCCTCCCCGGTACAACATATAATTATCTTCAACAATACAATCCTCCACCATAACTACTGTATCCGCTCCTGTTGGCAGCATCGCTCCGGTCATTATCCGGGAACACTTACCTCTCTCCACCTTTACAGATGGTTCGTAACCGGCCGGAATCGTTTCAACTATCTCCAGTTTCTCTCTTAAATCTTCCTCTCTGCATGCAAATCCATCAACTGCCGATTTATTGAATGGGGGGGTATCCCTGTCTGCATAGACCGTCTGGGCAAGAGATCTCCCCATCGCTGAGGAGAGGGGAACTCTTTCGCTCTCGGTTTTAATTGTATTATGTTTTACAATATTTAGTGCTTCTGAAAATGTAATCATTGGTCATTGTTTGAACTACAAAATTAGGAAAATAGTTGCGCCTTGGAAAAATATGTCTATCTTTGCAACCCAATTTTGGGAAAACAAATTACATCAATTGCTTAAAAATGGCGAATTATTTAACATCGGACAAAAAGCAAGAGATTTTCGGACAATACGGAAAGTCTAATGCAGATACCGGCTCAGCAGAGAGTCAGGTAGCTTTATTTTCCTACCGTATCGCTCACCTTACCGGTCACCTGAAGCAAAACAAGAAGGACTTCTCTACACAGAGATCACTTCTTAAGCTGGTTGGTAAGAGACGCCGTCTTCTGGACTATCTGAAGGCGACTGACATTGAGAGATACAGAAACATTGTGAAGGCTCTGAACCTTCGTAAGTAAAAAAATAAGGCAAAAAACAGAAAGGGTGTCCATTGGGCACCCTTTTGTTTGTATATTTGCCAACTAATATGCGTTTGTTGTCTCTTTAAGCAACCCGGGGCATCAGGCGTAGCTGTACAAAGTAATAATAGACTCTCAAAGGGAGAGCCGGGCTGCAGAGAATTTATATGAATATTATCAAGAAAACCATCAAGTTGAATGATGGAAGAGAGATTGAAATTGAAACCGGTAAACTGGCCAAACAGGCAGACGGATCTGTTGTGGTTAAAATGGGTAAAACCATGTTACTGGCTACAGTTACCTGCGCAAAAGATGCAAAGGAAGATGTAGATTTTATGCCTTTGTCTGTTGAGTACAAAGAGAAGTATGCATCTGCGGGAAGGTATCCCGGAGGATTTTTAAAGAGAGAGGGTCGTCCAAACGATTCGGAAATTTTAGTGTCAAGGCTTATTGACCGCGCACTCAGACCACTTTTCCCGGACGATTTTCATGCTGAAGTTTTTGTTACAGTAAACCTTATATCGGCAGAAAAAGAGATTATGCCGGACGCACTTGCAGGACTTGCTGCATCAGCTGCACTTGCTGTAAGTGATATACCATTTAACGGTCCTATCTCAGAGGTGAGAGTTGCCCGAATTGATGGTAAATTTGTGGTTAACCCTTCGTTTACTGAGCTGAAAAGCGCAGATATCGATATTATGGTTGCTGCAACTATTGACAACATTATGATGGTTGAGGGTGAGATGAAGGAGGTAGCAGAGGCAGATATGCTGGAGGCTATCAAATTTGCTCACGAAGAGATAAAGATACAGTGTCAGGCTCAGTTAGACCTGATGAAGGAGGCAGGAAAAGAGCAGAAGAGAGCTTACTGTCATGAAACACAAGATGAGGAGCTTCGCAAATCTGTTTGGGATTTTTGCTATGACAAATGCTACAAGATAGCAACAACACCTAGCGCAAAACAGGAGAGGACAGATGCTTTTGAGGCCCTTAAAGCCGAATTTATTGCCACTCTTTCTGAGGAGGATGCAGCAGCCAAAAAGGGTATGATTGGCAGATATTACCATGATGTTGAAAAGGAGGCCATGAGAAAAATGATTCTTAACGAAGGAGTCAGACTTGATGGCAGGGGAACTAAAGACATCAGACCTATATGGTGTGAAGTTGACTACCTTCCTGCAACACACGGATCGGCAGTGTTTACAAGAGGTGAAACTCAATCACTTACAACAGTAACTCTTGGCACAAGACTGGATATGAAGTCTATCGACGAAGTGCTGGTTGAAGGTTCAGAACAATTTGTTTTGCACTATAACTTCCCTCCGTTCTCTACAGGTGATGCAAAACCATACAGAGGAACAGGCAGAAGAGAGATAGGACACGGAAATCTTGCACTCAGGGCTCTAAAATATGTGGTTCCTGTAGGAGATGAGAATCCATATGCAGTTAGAGTTGTTTCTGATATCCTTGAATCTAACGGATCATCTTCAATGGCTACAGTTTGTGCAGGGACTCTTGCACTAATGGATGCCGGTATAAAAATTAAGAAACCAGTATCAGGTATAGCAATGGGTCTTATCTCAGATTCAAAGACTGGCAAATTTGCAGTTTTATCTGACATTCTTGGTGATGAAGATCACCTTGGAGATATGGACTTTAAGGTAACCGGAACTAAAGACGGTATTACTGACACTCAGATGGATATCAAGGTTGACGGGCTCTCTTACGAAATTCTTGAGCAGGCACTTG
>CAZPRX010000154.1:3064-3600 GCA_964588835.1 uncultured Muribaculaceae bacterium | reverse complement strand
TTTGTCTGTATATGTCCTAACTCAATGGAGTGCCGGAGATGATAAGATCAACTTAGGGATGGTCCTGGTTAGCCTTCTGATTCACGTAGCAGTCCCTTCATTCTTAGCCTGGACAGTGATTTACAAAAAACTCACAGCTTAATTTCTCGCATATGAAACTCAAAGAATTCACTTGTAAAAGAGTAGAGAGAGCATCAGTGCCGGCGATATCTCTTTATAGATCAAACGGAGAGGTTAGATTCTCTCCTCTTTTGGTTAATGCTCTTCACATCACCTCCGGATCTAGAATTCAATTCTTCCAGGATGAGCTTAATCCTCAAGATTGGTATTTCAAGATCAACTGTAGCAGAGGTTATAAGGTAACAGAAAAAGGACAGGATAAGAGACTTTCATTTCAGAGCAAACCTCTTGTTATGGCAATAATAGACTCTCTTAAGCTAAAGCCGGAGCATACGCCTGTAATCCCTGTTTCAACTGAAAGGGATCTTACTAATGATACATATGCACTTATAACACACATGATGCTATGAAACCGA
>CAZPRX010000154.1:2251-3054 GCA_964588835.1 uncultured Muribaculaceae bacterium | reverse complement strand
TTTAAGCAGGCCAATACAACTCTTGTAAGGCCCAGTACAATGACTCCCGATGAGTGTTCACCACTTCCGGTATTCAGCGATGGCCAGCAAACTATCTCTTGCTGGAACCTTTCTTTCAAAGAGAGAATAGTAGCTCTTTTTATAGGCAAGGTTTGGATGAACGTAAGATACGGAGGCAGTCAGCCACCGGTGTGGTTAAAGTGTGCTAAAACAATTTTTATTAAAAACCAGTAAAACATGGATACAACATCACAACTTAAGGTAATTGATTGTGGGTTCACTATTCTCAGGGTAGATGATTATCCTAACATCCGGATTAAGTATAAGGATGAAGATCATAAAGATTGGCACACACTTGAGGTGTTCCCTACTAAATCATCTAGGGATAAGGCTTTTAACGAATTATTAGAGCAGCCTCATTTTATCCAAGATTAGGTCCTTTAGATATGAAGTATCAAATTTCATTTTTGCAGTACAGGAGATCCGTAAGGTCCGGGATGAACGCAGACATGTCAGTAACCCCGGCCCCCGGTCTTTATCCCATTAATCAACTTATAAGATTATGAATCAGAAGTACAATTACGATGGGAATGACGTTACTTTCTATTTTGGGAATGGTGATGTTATGATTAATGCTACCGAGATGGCCAGGCCATTTGGTAAGCGTGCCGGTGAGTGGCTTCGTCTGCCCTCAACGATGAATTTCCTCTCCGCCCTGGAAGCTATGGGAAAATCCCATAGGTCAGAGCTGGTAGCCACTGAGAATGGGATAGGAACCTGGATGCATGAGGATGTAGCGCTCG
>CAZPRX010000154.1:0-2241 GCA_964588835.1 uncultured Muribaculaceae bacterium | reverse complement strand
GATGGCTCTCTCCGATGTTTGCCATCTGGTGCAATGATCGGATAAAAGAGTTGGTTAAGTTTGGTTTTACTGCAACTGACTCAAAAATTGAACAGTTGATATCCAATCCGGAGCTCCTTATATCACTAGCTACTCAACTGCAACAAGAGAGGAGAGAAAAGAGCCTGGCGCTCCAGCAAAATTTGGAACTAAAGGAGGTAATTCACTCACAGCAGCCAAGAGTAAGGTTTTCTGAAGCAGTTGAAGCATCATCTACATCTGTATTGGTGAGTGATTTGGCTAAGATTCTCACTCAGAGAGGTGTTGAACTAGGCCAGAATAGGCTCTTTAAGATCCTCCGTAGTAGAGGGTATTTACTTAGTAAGGGTGATTACTGGAATCAACCATCACAAAAGGCTATGGAGCAGGGGTTGTTCCAAATCAAAAAGCAAACAATTCTAAAACCTGACGGATCAACATTGACTACATCAACGCCAATGGTTACTGGTCGTGGTCAGGTTTATTTCATTAATAAATTCCTTAAAGAAAACTTTATCACAGTATGAATCCAGTTGCAGCGATAGTGCTAATAATGGGAATCTGCTGGGTAACACTTGCATTAACATGTTTTATGAGTACAAAGAAAAGCAGAGTAAGAAGAGAGCTGAAAGAGGCGCTTGAAAGTTGTTGGTTTGTGTCAGATAGTGACAAAGACAAGGCGATTGAGTTGGTTAAATCAACATTCCCCAGGACAAAATTCGCCTTTAAAACAGACTGGCAAAATATTGAAACAAATATCATCACGTATGCTAAGGTAAAAGCAATAATTAACAGCTAGAAATATGAATCCAATATTTAGGCCCTATCAAGTAAATGAAAAGCGCTTTAGAACTCTCTCTGAAGCAAAGAGATATGCTAATGATAACGAAGCATCAATAATATATCTAGTGCATGGAATTAAGAGAACACCATTATTCCAATATCATCCGATGAGTGAACGCATAGAGAGGATATGTACAGTTAAGGATGCTGTGAAAGCGCTCAAAGGAGTAAATATGAAAAGAAATTGTTTTAAAAAAGATTAATGTATGACAATACAATTACCATTTATTGATACAGACAATCATTTTGCAGCTATTATGGCCTTATATGATGCAAAATCGGCCGATTATAACACTAACGTGGCCATTGAGAGGGATAATGGGGATAAGACCAGACAATTCCTTAAAAGTGCGCACAGAGAACTTTACCGGGAGCTTATCTTCTCTCTTAAGGCTCGAATGAGCTCAGCACTCTTTGTTATGCGCAATGCTCCTGAATTGCTTAAAATGGAGGCTTTATCGCCCCTTGTTGTGCCTACAAACCGTAAACGGTTGTCTGAGTTCACGAAGAGGTCTGAGGCCACCATATACCGCCTTACAGAGCGATTAATTGAGGCAAGAATCATCTTAGAGAAGGTTAATCATGGGACTCAAAGGGATTATGAACTGTTCTTAAATCCGGAAATGATACCGGTTTCTGACCATAAAAACGAGGATTTCAACCCTCTGCTTTTTATTTTTAAAAACTCAATAGATATTACGATTCAGAGGACATTGCGTTCAATTTGCACGCCATGTTCTAGTAACTTGAACATCTTTAATAAAAAAATAATCACAGAGAACATTCGAGAACACGAAGTGGTATCGGCTGCGCCGATGACTAACAATGAACAATCTGGAACTTCTTACAAGAACACAGGAGATCCGCAAGGATCTTTCGAGGACCTCCTTGCCCTGAACATTGCGAAAATTAACACATCGGACAATAAAGGTTTAGTGGTTAATGCTTTTGGGGTGGCAATTTCTCCACAATCAACTGCGAAAATTAACACATTGGATGAATATGGTCAGAAGATAGAGGCACTTCGCAGGAGAGAAGAGGAGAGGACCAGGCGATACGCCATTATGCTTGTTGAATTTGTTATTTCTGTACTTTTTTCAGGTAGATCAATCTATAAATCAGAGAGAGAGAAAGCATACAAGTTTGGAGAATTCTACTTTCAAAAATTCAATTCTGAGATTGATTGTGAGAGGGCGATGGAGCAATACAGGGAGCGAGTCAGATTGGTTCAGCGATATCTTGAGAGTAACAAAGCATTTTCTTTCGATAATATCTGGCCGGCGAGGTACATGGATCCTGAAAATTATACTTCCGGTTTCATCATGACTCAGAAATGGCTCAAAAAGCACCGGGATTATTTAGATCTGCAATTTAAAACTC
>CAZPRX010000153.1:304-3616 GCA_964588835.1 uncultured Muribaculaceae bacterium | reverse complement strand
ATACTTATGGATAAACTTGTAAAGGCATCGGCTTTGACGGGGATTAAGGAGATAACTATAGCAGGAGGGGTGTCCGCAAATTCCGGATTGAGGAACAGAATTGTGGATGAGGGAGTCAAAAGAGGATGGGTAACTCATATTCCGGAGTTCAGATTTACCACAGATAACGCGGCCATGATAGCCATTGCAGGGTATTATAAATTTCTCTCAGGCCATAAAACTTCTTGCGACATAGTACCCGTTTCAAGGTCAATGGATTATATCTAACTTTCTATTCTATTAGTTGTTGCGTTGATATTTATTTTTCGCACACTCGGCAAAAAAAATTTTGAATTTTGAAATTTAAATTATCTTTGCCAAGTTGATGAAAAAATACTTATTAACTAACACCTAAAATTTCATTCATGAAAAGAATCTTTATGCTTTTCATTGGACTGGTATTCGCATTTCAGGGCATTATAGCCCAGAATGCCCGAATTTCAGGCACAGTGACTGAAAAGGGGACAGGAACCCCTCTTCCATTCGTAGGAGTGCAGGTTAAAGGGACAACAACAGGAGCCACTACTATGGATAACGGCACCTATGTTCTTAATGCACCCGGCACAGGTACACTAGTCTTTACCTATATAGGTTACAAAACCTTAGAGGTTCAGATTTCTGGCCGTGCAATTATTAATGTTGAACTTGAACAGGATGCACTAGCTCTTGATGAGGTAGTGATGGTTGCCTATGGTACTGCCAAAAAATCCAGCGTTACAGGTTCAATATCATCTGTTAATTCAGCTGCTATTGAAAAACGTCCGGTAACTAATGCTCTTGCAGCATTGTCCGGAACCTCTGCAGGTGTACAGGTTAACACTGCTTATGGACAGCCGGGCTCAGACCCTACTATCCGTATCCGCGGTTTTGGATCTGTAAACTACTCGTCAGCTCCGCTTATCGTTCTTGACGGAGCCCCTTACAACGGAGCAATGGCAAACATTAATCCTGCCGATATTGAATCCATCAACATCCTTAAGGATGCTGCATCTACAGCTCTTTACGGTTCAAGAGGGTCAAACGGTGTTGTAATGATTACAACAAAGAAGGGTAAGAAAGAGAAGCTGAACATCAGCGCTACAGTTACTCAGGGTTTCTCTCAGAGAGGTCTTCCTGAATACGACAGACTTGATGCAAATCAGTACTATCCGGTAATGTGGGAGTCATTGAGAAACTCACTTATCACCCCAACCAGAACTATTGCTGACGCAAGTGCATTAGCTTCAGGTACAACATCAAACGGTATTGCAGCAAACCTTGGTTACAACCCATTCAAAGGTATTGCGAATGGTGATATTGTAAAGTATGATGCTAATTTTAATTCTCAGCTTAATCCTAATGCAACTCAGTTGCTTTGGGGAGATGACATGGACTGGTATTCACCGGTAGAGCGTCTAGGAAACAGAACAGAGGCCATGATCAGTGCAAACGGCGGTAGCGAAACTGCAGACTATTATATGTCAGTAGGTGTTACTCAGGATGCAGGCTGGCTTAAAAAGACAAACTATGATCGTATCTCTGCAAGGGCAAACGTTAACTTCACACCTAAGAAGTGGGTTACATTTGGTCTGAATCTGAATGCATCATACAACAACTCATCTTCTGCAAATACAGATAGTGATACAGGTTATGCAAACCCTATCTACTTTGCTCGTAACATGGGCCCTATCTATCCTGTGTATCAGCATGACCGTCTTACAGGCGATTATATTCTGAATGACCAGGGTGAAAAACTTTGGGACCTTGGTGCAGCTGTTACTCAAAATGGAGTATCTTACCCTGCAAGAACCCAAAACAATGGTCGTCACGGTATTGCAGAGCACATGCTTAACAATATTCAATTTGAGAGAAATACAATTCAATCCAGAGCTTTTGCTGAGTTTGCATTCTTAAAGAATTTCAAGTTCAGACTTAACTATGCAATGGACATCAACAACTACTTGCTCTCAACTTATGAAAACACATTGGTAGGTGACGGTGCTCCACAGGGACGTTCTAGAAAAGAGCAGTCTTTGAGATATACATGGACAAACCAGCAGCTCCTTACATATGAAAAGAGCTTTGGTAAACATGACCTGAATATTCTTGCGGCTCATGAGTCCTATCACAACCAGTACAGTGAAATTTACGGATTCCGTCAGGGTGAGATTATCCCTGGTAACACTGAGCTTATCAACTTTACAACAACAAACAGCCTCTACTCATTCCTGGATAACCATAAGGTTGAGGGTTGGCTTGGCAGAGCTTCATACTCATACGATAACGGCAGATATACTGCTGAGGCTTCATACAGAAGAGACGGCTCTTCGAAATTCAGTCAGCCTATGAGATGGGGTAACTTCTGGTCAGTGGGTGCAGGCTGGAGAATTGACCGTGAAAACTTCATGGCTTCTCAGGACTGGATTGACTTCCTGAAACTACGTGCATCTTATGGTCTAAATGGTAATGATGGTGGTATTAGCTACTATGCTTGGCAGGTATTGTATAACTATAACAATAACTCAGCTGAGCCTGGATTTATTCAGTCAACAGTACCTGGTAACCCTAATTTACAGTGGGAGACTACAGTTCAAACAGACATAGGACTTGAGTTCAATCTATTTGGAAACAAACTAAGAGGCTCTGTTGACTGGTTTAATAAAGAGTCACAAGACCTGATTTATTCAGTCCAACTAGCCCCTTCTACTGGTTATGTTTCTCAGGACAGAAACATTGGTAACCTGTTTAACAGAGGTTGGGAACTTGATATCACAGGCGTAATCTACTCAACAAAGAATTTTGAGGCAGCGTTGAATCTGAATGCAACTACTTACAAAAACCAGATAACCAAACTTCCTGAAGAGAACAGAGAGAATGGTATTATATCAGGTAACTTCAGAAGAGTTGAAGGTGGTTCAATTTATGATTACTGGCTTCGTCAGTGGTATGGTGTAGATCCAGAGAATGGTAATGCTCTTTATCTATTTGATGAAGCAAACCAGACATGGGCTGATGCAGATTGTAAAACTCTTCCTGATGGAACAAAGGTTACAACTAACCAGGCTAAAGCAATTTATAACTGGTCAGGAACCAGTATTCCTAAATTATTTGGTGCATTTACACCATCATTTAAGATATATGGTGTAGAGGTATCTGTTCAGTTTAACTACTCACTGGGTGGTAAAGCTTACGATTACAGCTGGGCAGCACTTATGTCCTCAGGTGGTTTTGGTGCAGCTAAATCTATTGATATTCTTGACAGATGGACTACCCCTGGACAGATTACAAATGTTC
>CAZPRX010000153.1:0-292 GCA_964588835.1 uncultured Muribaculaceae bacterium | reverse complement strand
TGCATCATATCTTGCAATCCGTAACGTGAATATCTCATACAACTTTGGAGAGAGTGTTCTAAAGAGTCTTAATATTAAAGGTCTTAGAGCTTACATCTCTGCAGAAAACCTTGCCCTATTCTCTGCCCGCAAGGGTATGAACCCGTCTCAAAGCTTCAACGGTAGTGTATTCAACGATGTTGGATTCAACCGTACAGTTACTTTGGGTGTAAATGTTAACTTCTAATACAGCTTTAAGTGATGAAAAAAATTAAACTTTATATATTGGCTTTAGCTGCAGGTTTACTGTTTG
>CAZPRX010000152.1:0-3655 GCA_964588835.1 uncultured Muribaculaceae bacterium | reverse complement strand
CTTTGTAGTATAAACGATTGCCAGGATGATAATTGCTGTTAGAAACGGCATTAAAATTGCTAATACTCCTTCCATTGTGTTTAGTTTTTTAGGGTTTTTTAGTTTGTTTGCCTGTTTGACTGCAATTCAGGGAGAAAAGTTGCAGATTCCTGAGAAATTTTTTCCAGGTACTCCTTTGCCCTTGAAATAGAGTCGTTTATACTATGTGATTTTTTAATAATTTCAAAAACTCTTTCAATATGTGCTGCTTTTAATTCATCCTGTGAAAGGATATTTTCACCGCAAAAGACCCATACCGGCTTCTCATATCTTTTTGCAAGAGTGGCAATTCCCTCTACCAGCTTTCCTGACAGAGTTTGCGAATCAAGCTTGCCCTCACCGGTGATTACTAAATCAGCATTAGATATTGCGTCATCGGCACCGGAAAGTTCAGCCGCAACCCTCCAGCCCGGGATAAGCTCCGCATTAAGAAAACTTCTTGTAGCAAAACCCACACCTCCAGCAGCACCCGATCCTGGAAAGTCTGAAAAATCAAAGCCCACAAAAGATGAGGAGTCGCACAGAAAACTACTCTTAAAGCCCAAATATCTTTCTGCAGCTTCAGCGAAATTTCTCATTCCACTCTCAAGAAACACAAGTTCAGACTCGTCCGCCCCTTTTTGTGCTGCATAAATATAAGTGGCACCAGCCGGGCCCAGAAGAGGGTTATCAACATCGCATGCTACAGTAAACTTCACCTTTTTGAGATCTTTTCTAACAAGAGAGTCATCAATTGTACATATGTTTTGCAGAACAGAGCCGGACATGAATTCGTCTTCGCCACCCCTTATCTCATCGCCATTCATATCCCTGAAAGAGTATCCCAGAGCCTGAAGCATTCCTGTACCTCCGTCATTTGTGGCACTTCCCCCGATTCCCATAATAATATGGGATACCCCCTCATCAATAGCAGCTGAAATAAGCTGACCAAGTCCAAAAGAGGTTGCCTCAAGTGGACTATACTCATCCTTTTCAAGAAGGCCTAGTCCGGAAGCCATTGCCATCTCAATAACGGCAAATGCTCTCTCTTCAGATAACAAATAATAACTCTTAAAGCTCCTGCCCAGAGGGTCAAATACAATTACCTCCTTCCTCTTAAAAAAACCACTCCTGCCAGCAACTGACAAAAAACCCTCGCCACCGTCTGCAAGAGGAATAACATTAACTTTCAGGTCATATGGCAAATCTCTTGCACCAGCTCCAAGTCTAAGCCCGTGAGCTATTGACATAGAAGCCTCTGACGCCGTAAGACTGCCTTTAAACTTATCCGTTGCAATTACAATATTAAAGAGTGGTCTCATGACAGATATGTGCCAATTAGAATTATAAATATACAAATAAAAAATTATCTTTGTCTAAAGAGTCAAAATAATCAATCAGATAACAACTATATGAAAAAAATCACACTAATTCTCATTGGCGCCATACTCTTTTCCCTGGCACCACTAAGAGCAGACGAAGGGATGTGGCTGCTCCCTCTAATTGAAAAGCTGAACAACAAGAAACTTGCTGAACTTGGGTTCAAAATTTCAGCAAAAGACATTTATGACCTTAATAAGTCAAGTCTAAAAGATGCTGTCGTACACTTTGGCGGTGGTTGCACAGGAGAGATAATCTCCAATCAGGGTCTTGTACTTACAAACCACCACTGTGGCTACGGTGTTATTCAACGCCTCAGCACAGTTGAGAACGACTATCTGCAGAATGGATTCTGGGCTATGACACGCGAGCAGGAGCTACCTTCTCCTGGCCTTTCAGTTACATTTCTTGAGTCGTTTACAGATGTAACCAGCGAGGTTGTAAAGGCTACTACTGCTGTAGAAAACACTCCAGAGTTTGCTAAGGCACTCCAGACTGTCTCTGACGAGATTGTAAAAAGAGCAATAGGTGACAACAAACACATCCGCGGCAGAGTTGCCACATTCTACGGCGGAAACGCATACTATCTAGTAGTAACCAAAACCTACACAGACGTTAGATTTGTAGGTGCCCCCCCTTCATCAATCGGAAAATACGGTGCCGATACAGACAACTGGATGTGGCCTCGTCACACCGGTGACTTCTCAATGTTCCGCGTTTATGCAGACAAGGACAACAATCCAGCTCCATATTCACCTGAAAACAGACCATATATACCTAAGAAACACCTTACAATTTCACTTAAAGGTGTAAAACAAGGTGATCCGGCAATGATTATTGGATATCCGGGCAGAACAAACCGTTTCATGACCTCTTCTGAGGTTAAGGAGACAAGCGACATTACAAATGCAATCGTTATATATGTAAGAGGCATACGCCAGGAGGTTCTTATGGCAGACATGGAGGCAGATCCTAAGATTCGCCTGCAGTACTCAAGCAAATATGCCGGCTCTTCTAACTACTGGAAGAAAGCGATAGGTATGAACGAGACATTTGCAAAACTTAAAGTTGGAAGAGATTAACGGAGCAGTTAAAAACAGAGCTGAGGCTTTATACCTCTCGGCCTACCTCAGAGAGGCGCTTGGAGCTGTTGAACTGTTTTCAGTTGCCACAAGCTTTTCAACATATGCAGAAAACCTTGAAAAAGGTAATGCAGAGGAGGCCGGAAAAGCACTTGAATTTGGCAAAAGAAGACTTGAGTCTTTCTACAAAGATTACTCGGCAGCAACAGACAGAAAGGTTGCCAAAGCACTGGTAAAGGTATTCAGAGACAAAGTGAAAGCTGAGGACAGACCGGCATTCTACAATATTATTGATGAAAAATTCGGCGGTAATATTGATGCTTTTGTAGATGATCTTTACAACAACTCAGTATTTCCGTGCGAAGATAAGTACAAAAAAGCTCTTGAAACGCCAGAGGTACTTGCCAAAGACCCGGTTATAGCAATTGTTAAAACAATATCTCCTGTTCAGATGAAGGCTATGCAGATACTCGCCAAAGAGAATCCTGTTCTGGCAAAGGGTCAGAAAGCATACATTGCCGGCCAGCTTGAGATGAAACAGGGACAGGCTATGTACCCGGATGCAAACTCAACAATGAGGATGACATATGGCCAGGTATTGAACTATTCACCTAAAGATGCCGTTATATATGAGCATATCACTACACTTAAAGGTGTAATGGAGAAAGAGGACCCTAACAATTGGGAATTTGTAGTTCCTGAAAAACTTAAGGAGCTTTATAAAAATAAAGATTACGGTCAGTACGCAATGGAAGATGGCAGCATGCCTGTTGGTTTCCTAAGTACAAACGACATCACAGGAGGTAACTCAGGAAGTCCGGTACTTAACGGAAAGGGTGAACTGATAGGTACAGCTTTTGACGGAAACTGGGAGGCTATGAGCGGTGATATTATTTTTGAACCAAATCTCCAGCGCACAATAAGTGTTGATATCCGCTACACACTCTTCATCATGGATAAATTCGGCGGAGCAGGTCACCTTCTAAAAGAGATGACAATAGTAAAATAACTTTCATTTTATATGATGTTAATTCAGAGGCTGGCCATAAAGCAATTTGGCCAGCCTCATTTTTCTGCATTCACAGAGTATCCGCATAACTTCCGGAGTTTTTCCTCCTCGCTCACTACGTTCGCTGTGGCGGAGACTCCTTCAGTTATGCGGAATACTCTGTGAA
>CAZPRX010000151.1:0-3657 GCA_964588835.1 uncultured Muribaculaceae bacterium | reverse complement strand
CTTGTAAGCTGGGGCTTTTACAACAACTGGGCAAGACCATCAACAGAGTTCTGGATTCGTCTAAATTATATGGAGGTAAAAGGTCGCGAAATGTTAGCGGCAGACCCCAAACTTAAAGCCGAGTTTGAGCAGAAAAAGAGGTCAGATCCTGCTTTTGCAAAAGACTCCAATGCAATCCTGCAGTTTTTTATGGCTAAAGTTCGTGAAAATGTTGAGCCAAATGTAAACAGATACCCTGTAGCAAGGGTGATGGATCAGCTTTAACTCACTGATGTACTGGCAATCAGATAAACAGCAAATCACTAATTGCAAATAGGGCAAATATAGCCGAAGCCACACCGTTTGATGTAAAAAAGGCCGCATTAAGCCTGCTTATATCAGACGGTTTTACTATCAGATGCTGATAAATCAAAAGTGAAGTAAAAAATGATGCTCCCACAATATAGAGGAAACCAAAATCCCCCGCAAAGTATAGTAAAACAATAAGAGGCAAAACCAGCGCATGCCCCCCTGCTGAAATTGCCAGAGACCACCATCTTCCTAAAGATTGCGGAATAGAGCGCAAACCATGCTCTTTATCAAACTCCTCGTCGGCCAAAGCATACAGAATATCAAAACTACCAGACCAGAAAAAGACTATAACCGAGAGAAGCAGGGCAGATAAGGAGAGCGTCCCTGTAACAGCAATATAAGCTGCAGAAGGAGCTATTCCCAGAGCAAGACCCACCCCATAATGACAGAGAGCCGTAAAACGTTTGAGATAACTGTAACCAAGCAGTATTATCAAGGCCGGAACAGCTAATATCAGAGCAAGATAGTTTATAAATCCAGCCACTATAACAAAGAGAACAGAGTTAACCACAACAAAAGTTATAGCCGATTCAGGAGAAATTTCTGATGCCGGAATCTCCCTCATTGCCGTTCTTGGGTTTCTGGCATCAATCTCTCTGTCTGCCCATCTGTTAAAACCCATCGCAGCATTCCTTGCAAACACCATAGCAAGAACAATCAGCCCAAGCAGACTCCATGTAAACTCACCTCCACCCCTTTCGGTTCCCAGAAAGAAACCTATGAGAGCAAATGGCATTGCAAAAACTGTATGCGAAAATTTAACGAGCTTTAAATATTTGAATAATCTCTCCATAAAATGGGTTACTAGCGAAGTTGAGCGCCAAAGTTGCTCTCAAAATTCTTAAGCAATTTTGACATTGTCTCCTCAACATACTTGTCTGTAAGAGTCTTCTCAGCATCCTGCAATACAAAACTTATTGCGTACTGTTTCTTACCCTCAGGAATCTTATCACCCCGGTAAACATCAAAAAGAGTGACACTCTTTAAGATTTTCCGCTCGGTTTTAAAAGCACTCTTTCTGAGATCAGAGAAATTCACACTCTCATCCAGAAGTAGAGCCAAATCCCTTCTTACCTCAGGGAATTTAGGCATCTCTTTGAATAATACCTTCTGCTTTTTTACCAGCTGAAACAGAATATCCCAAGATATCTCTGCTGCAAAAACCTGCTGCTTTATTCCAAATCTCTTTAACAGACTCTGTGAGACAGAACCCATAACAGCAATTTCCTTTCCCGATTGAGTTTTGTATACCAGCCCTTCAGAAAATATATCTGCCGGAGCAATCGAAAACTCAAGGTCAGCCGGTTCAACTCCATACCTTCTTAGGATTAACTCAAGATAACCCTTAAGTGAAAAGTAACTTGCCTGAGTTGCTCCTGCTCTCCACGATTGAGTTCCCGGACCTGTAACAAACATCGATATTTTTGCACTCTCTTTATATGACTTCAGGTTAGATGAATTTTCATCATCTCCCTCTACTGAAGGCTCAAGAGAATAGACATTACCCACCTCGAAAATCTTAAGATCAGGCATTTGCCTGTTAACATTATATGAGATAACCTCAAGACCGTTCAGAATAAGAGTCTGCCTCATTACATTAAGGTCTGTACTCAGCGGATTCAGTATATGAACAAGATTCTCCTGCGGAAAAGTTTTAAGCTTTGAGTAATACTCCCCCTTTGTTAGAGAGTTATTCATAATCTCATGGAAACCATTTGCAGATAAAAAGGCAGACAGCCCCTCCTTTACATTTTCCGGGTCAGGTTTACGCCCCGGAGTGATTGATGCAACCATCCTCTCAGGAATCTCAACATTGTTATATCCATAGATTCTAAGAACATCCTCCACAATATCACACTCTCTTGTAACATCAACCCTGTAGCATGGCACAGAAATCTTTGCCCCACTTTCATCCGACTTAACCACATCATACTCCAGGAACTCCAGAATATTCAGTATACTATCTCTTCCTATTTTTTTACCGATTAGTCTCTCAACCCTGTCAAAATTGATATCTACAACCGCCCTCTCAATTTTTTCAGGATAAAGATCTGCAATTTCACTCACTACCGTTGCGCCGGCAAGCTCCTGAAACAGGATTGCAGCCCTTTTAAGAGCATAAGGGACCATCTCCGGATCTGCACCCCTCTCATATCTGAAAGACGCGTCAGTCTTTAACTGGTGTCTCTTTGAACTCTTACGTATTGACACCGGATTGAAATAAGCACTCTCAAGGAAAACCCTCTTTGTAGAAGTTGTAATTCCCGATTCTGCTCCTCCAAAAATACCCGCAAGAGTCATCGGCTTCTCAGCATCACAAATCATCAAATCCTCAGAGGTTAATTTTCTCTCAACCCCATCAAGAGTAGTAAATAATTCTCCCTCCTTTGCCCTTCTTACAACAACCTCCTTACCTGCAATCTTATCATAATCGAAAGCATGCAGCGGATGACCCGTTTCGTGAAGAATAAAATTTGTAATATCTACAATATTATTGATAGGTCTAAGCCCTATCGCAGTCAATCTTTTCTTAAGCCAGTCAGGTGACGGAGCAAGAGTAATATTATCAAATGTGAGTCCGGCATACCTTGGAGCTCCGTCAGTTGCAATAACATTCACCTTAACAGGAGCTATTTCAGAACCTGTTTTTAAAGAATCAAACTTTTCAACTGACGGCTTTACAAGTCTTGCGTCGGTTCCATTAAACCTCAGCCATGCCGACAAATCCCTCGCCACCCCTATATGGGATGCCGCATCAACCCTGTTAGGAGTAAGCCCTATCTCCATCAGGGTATCGGTCTCAAGGCCGAGATACTCCTTTGCCGGAGTACCCACAACAGCCTCAGCCGGAAGAACCATAATTCCATCATGAGATGTTCCGATTCCCAGTTCATCCTCTGCACAAATCATCCCTGCACTCTCCACTCCCCTTATCTTTGCTCTCTTAAGCTTCACCTGCTCTCCCGAGGTAAAAGTAAGAGTAGTACCCACCTTTGCCACCAATACCTTCTGGCCTTTGGCCACATTGGGTGCTCCGCAAACAATCTGGAGAAGTTCGGCCTCACCCGCATCTACCTTAGTCAGACTCAACTTATCTGCATCCGGATGCTTTCCACACTCCATAACCTCACCCACTACTACTCCGTCAAGAGATCCCGGAATCTCTTCTACACTCTCCATTGCCTCAACCTCAAGCCCTATTGAGCTTAGCACCTTTTCTGCTTCAGAGGGGGTCAACGTAGTACCAACATACTCTCTGAGCCAGTTATACGAAATTTTCATATCTGTACTTAAATTATTACCTAA
>CAZPRX010000150.1:735-3672 GCA_964588835.1 uncultured Muribaculaceae bacterium | reverse complement strand
TAAAGGCATTCAGGAAGTACGATACAATTGACTTCATGATGATAGGGGCATCACCGGAGTGGCAGCACAAGGGGGTTACCTCAATTTTTCATACTCATATAGGTGCAAATCTTCACAGGATGAGTGTGACAACAGGAATTACAAATCCTCAGGCAGAAAATAACTCGGCCTTTAAGGTGTGGGAACGGTATAATACCCTGCCTTATATGAAAAGAAGATGTTATATAAAGACTTTGTAAAATATAAATAATGAAAATCCGGGATCTGTGTAATCTCATAAATGGTACGGTGCTATGCGGAGAGCAGCACCTTGATGGGGTAGTGGAGCAGGCTTTTGCATCAGACCTTATGAGTGATGTACTAACTGTAAAGACTAATGAGTTCATCCTCATTACCGGTCTTGCAAACGTTCAGGCTATAAGAACTGCTGAAATGTCAGATACTCCTTATCTCTTGATTTGCAGAGGGAAAGAGGTATCGGAAGATATGCTTGAGCTTGCAGTTGATAATGATATGCTCATAATTAGTTCCCCGTTTTCTATGTTTAAATGTGCCGGCATTTTATATTCAGCCGGGTTAAAGCCAATTTATTGAAATGAATCTGGAGTTTAAGGTAGAGGGTGGCGATTTTACAATAGCCGGTAATGCATCGTCTCAGATTAAGAAGATGCTTAAGCAGCTGAATGTTGATCCAAAGGTTGTTAAAAGAGTTGTTATTGCTCTTTACGAGGCCGAGGTTAATATTGTTGCCCATGCCTACCGCGGAGTAATCTACGCGGAAATTGACTCCAGGGGTGTGAGACTGAGACTAGAGGATGAGGGTCCGGGTATTCCTGATATTGAACAGGCTATGACGCCGGGTTTTTCAACAGCCTCTGCGCAGGTTAGAGAGATGGGGTTTGGAGCCGGAATGGGGTTGCCAAACATAAGTGAAAATGCAGATGAGTTTAAAATTGAGAGTGAGGTAGGAAAAGGTACCACTCTCTGGATTAATTATAAATTCTGATGAGTAGTACAACCTACAATCGTGCACTGGAGATTCTCAATGATGTTTGTATTGGGTGCTCTCACTGTATGAAGGTTTGTCCCACTGAGGCGCTCAGAGTGACCGGCGGGAAGGCAAAGATTCATGTTGACTGGTGTATTGATTGTGGTGAGTGTTACAGAATTTGTCCAAACAGGGCTATAAGGGTAATGGATGATGACTTTAAGCAGATTTTTAACTATAAAAGACGATTGTTGCTTGTCCCATCTGTATTTTTTGCCCAGTTTGACGATAACATTCCCAGAGAGAGAATATTTGAAATAATAGGTGAGCTTGGGTTTACCGAGGTTTGTTTTGTTGAGCAGAGTGTTGATACGCTTCTAGAAGAGGAGCAGGAGTATGTTAAGAATGCAGATGGACCGGTTATATCATCTTTTTGCCCGGCTGTAATCAGGCTGATTCAGGTGAGATTTCCATCTCTGGTGGATAAGATAATGACCCTGCTTCCCCCATTGGAAATTACTGCTCAGTATTATAAAAGAAAACACGAACAAGAGGGGGGAGCCCCTGAAGATCTTGGGATATTCTATCTGACACCTTGCATTGGAAAAATAGCAGCAGTTAAATCACCTGTAGGGGGTTATACCTCTCCTATAACGGGTGTTATTAATATGGATTATTTCTTCAATAAGGTTTTTCTGGCTTATAAACAGAGAATTCCAATCACAACAACGGTAAAAGTTAATAGTGAAATCTCTTCAAAGGGAATTCTTTATCCTACTACAGGAGGCGAGGCTGCTCATATTGAAGGGAGAACTCTGGCTATTGACGGCATGACCAATGTGATTGATTTTCTGGAGATGCTCGAAAACGAGGATATTGAGGGTGTTGATTTCTTAGAGCTCCGGGCTTGTGATGAGTCTTGCGCCGGGGGAATACTATCTCACAGAAACAGGTTCCTGACTGCTGAGACCATGCGTAAATATGCAGCTCAGACTCCGGATACTCACGATATAGTTAAAGAATATAAAAAGTACACATCAGCAGTAATCCATATGGAGCAGATAGAGCCTCGCTCTATGGTGAAATATGACTGGGATATTGAAATTGCTCTTCAGAAGATGGAGAAGGCGAGGGAGCTCAGGGAGCTTTTTCCCGGAATAGATTGCGGAGCTTGCGGAGCACCAAGTTGTGAAGCGTTGGCAGAGGATATTGCAAAGGGTCTCGCTGAGATCTCTTCGTGTATATTTTTGAGGACAATTTATGAGAAGAGGGGAGAACTCGGTATTGATGAGGCAGTTAAAATTATGGAAAAAATCTGGGGTGACTCCAGGTTTGACAAAGGTTGAATAGAATAACATTAATATATACACAACGAAAATGAATGTCAAGGATGTTGCAGAGAGGCTCTCTCTAAATGTATTTTCATCTCCGGAGTCACTTGAAAGAGAGGTAACAGGAGGTTATGCCTCTGATCTTTTGTCTGATGTAATGGGACATGCTCAGGAGGGTCAAATATGGATTACACTTCAAACTCACAAAAACATTATGGCTGTTGCCTCTCTTAAAGATTTGGCAGCTATAATTCTTGTGAAGGGATTTGAGCCGGACAAGGATACTATGGAACTTTCATCTAAAGAGGGGATACCTGTTCTTGGAACAAAAATGCAAGCCTTTGAAGTTGCAGGAAAGCTCTACGAAATGATAAAATGACGAGGGCAGACCTCCATATTCATACTGTGCTCTCTCCTTGTGGAGACATTGAGATGACTCCTTTCAATATTGTTGACAGAGCTGTAGAGGAGGGGCTGGGGATAATCGGGATAACTGATCATAACAGTACTCTTAACTGCATGGAGATAAGAGATGTGGGAGCCGGAAGGGGGGTTTTTGTACTTTGCGGAGCTGAGGTTACTACACGTGAGGAGGTTCATGTACTTTGTTTTGTGGAG
>CAZPRX010000150.1:431-725 GCA_964588835.1 uncultured Muribaculaceae bacterium | reverse complement strand
TTGCAGGAGTTCATAGAGAAAAGTATATTGAAAATCCCTAATAATCCTGAGGTATTTGGATATCAGCTAGCCGTTAACAGGAAGGAGGAGGTCATTGAGGAGGTGGAGTATCTTCTTATTAACTCTATTGATAAGAGTATCGAAGAGGTTGGTGAATTTATTCACTCACTTGGAGGAATATTTATTCCTGCCCACATAGATAAAGGTTCAAACTCTGTCTATAGCCAGCTTGGGTTTCTCCCTTTTGGGATGGATGTTGAGGCTCTTGAAGTTTCTCATAATGCGGATCCCATG
>CAZPRX010000150.1:0-421 GCA_964588835.1 uncultured Muribaculaceae bacterium | reverse complement strand
TTTTAAATGAATCTGCAAGCAGCAAGGTCATAATTTTATAAAAAGTTCAGATGCTCATTACCCTAATCAAATTGGAGGTGCCTATACAATTTTTGATATTAATGAGCTCTCATTTGGAGCTATAAAAAGGGCTCTTCAATCAACTGATAATCCGCCTCAATATTTTGTAAAATGAATGATATCTCTCTTCATATTATTGACATAATACAGAACTCTCTCAGTGCCGGAGCAGAAAGAATAACACTGACTGTTGAGGAGAATATACCTTCAGATTCTCTCACAATTACTATTGAGGATAATGGCAAGGGGATGAGCAGGGAGACTGTTCAGCGGCTAGAGGATCCTTTCTATACAACAAGAACTACCAGAAGAGTAGGCATGGGAATCCCGCTGTATAAACAATCGGCCTTGCAAAGCGGAG
>CAZPRX010000149.1:0-3699 GCA_964588835.1 uncultured Muribaculaceae bacterium | reverse complement strand
AGAGTGAAAAAACTTGGCTCTGAAAAAGAGGAGAAGAGGGATTCTGAATTGCACGACGAATTGAGCGAACCATGCTTTAGGGTTATTGAGCTGGTCGGCAAATATTTTAATAATAACATCTCTCTTAAAAAGGGAGAGGGAGGTGGTGGATCTTTAACCATTCGATTCAGCAGTGAAAAGGAGATTGAAGATTTCCGTGATGCCCTTGAAAAGATAAACCAATAGACAAAAATGCTGTGCGAAGAATCGTCATAATCATACTACTAACCGTACTCTCCCTCCAGTTAAAGGGACAGTTTGTAGGTAATATGACCAGGACAGGCCCTCCGGGCAGCACGCAAACACAGCAAACAAATGAGGATGAAGAGGAGGGGAAGTATCGTCCCCCTCAGTATACTCTCAAACGATATTTCAGAAGTTTGGCCGGAAAAGATACTATCAACCTTTCAAGATTATGGACCGGTTCACTTATCCTACCGGGTACAGCGCAGATTTACAATAAGGATTACTGGAAGCTTCCTGTTCTTTACGGGGGAATAGCTGGTTTTACGTATGGCGGAATTTACAGTAATCAAAAATTCCAACAGACTTTTAAATATCATAAAAAAGTACTTCCGGCAAGAGCTTCAATATATTCGGCAATGTTACCCGGGCTTGGACAAGCCTACAATGGTGACTACTGGAAAATCCCAATAATTTACGGTGGATTTATAACAGTAGGTTACTTTATATCAAGCAATAACTATCAATACAGATACTACAAAAATCTGCACAACCTTGCTACCACTCCAGACTCTGGCTATACCGGAGGGGCAAGTGCGGAGACACTAAAATACTACAGAGATACATACAGACGTTACAGGGATTATTCAATTCTTGCCGGGGTAATCGTTTACGCTTTAAACGTGATTGATGCAAATGTATTTTCACACCTTCAAGATTTTGATATGAGTGACGACATCACAGCCTCCCTTAATCCTGCTGTAATTGAGTCTCTGGATTACAGATTTACAAAAAACAGTGCTCCATCGCTTGGTTTAGCACTAAACATCAGATTCTAAAAATGAAAATGACCTTCAGACTTCAATCTTTTGCCATATCGGCCATTTTATCTGCATCGCTTATGTTTTCAACTATATCTGCAGATGCCCAGTTAATCAAGAAAAGACGTCCCAGCAGGGCAAATATGGAGCAAGAGATAGAGACTTTGCGTTACAGGGTAGATTCTCTCAAACGGGAGATTGAGCAGAACTCTATTCCCTTTGCAGACACTATCAGTTCAAATGATACCATAAATCCGGGAAACATCAGTTTTTTTGAGACCGAGGATCTTCTGGACCCGTCAGCAAACACAGATTCTTTGCTTAACCTCTGGTATGTGCAGAGAAGTCTTACGCTGGATGAGGGGATTTCTGTAAATCTGGAGACAGACAATCTTACATCTGATACCCCCGACTCCATCCTTATCAAAAGGCTCAAGGCAATAAATTCATTTATTCCGCTACCATACAACAACATTATCAAGAATCACATTATTTACTACACTCAGAGAATCCCCAACAAAATAGACTTGATTTTAGGCCTTTCAGGATACTATCTTCCAATTTTTGAGGAGATTTTTGACCAGCATGATATGCCTAAAGAGCTCAAGGCTATGGCTATTATCGAATCTGCGTTAAACCCTGTTGCCACATCGAGAGTGAATGCACGTGGTATCTGGCAGTTTATGTTCAGAACAGCAAGACAATATAACCTTGAAATAACAACTTACGTTGATGAGCGACTCGATCCTGTGGCCTCATCTCATGCCGCTGCAAAATATCTTAAGGATGCATACACAATTTTTGGTGACTGGTCTCTTGCAATTGCATCCTACAATTGCGGGGCAGGAAATGTAAGCAATCAGGAGAGCCGGCGGTTCAAGAGACTTCTGGACAATTTACCCTTATTTACCAAGAGAGACACGCGGGTACGTACCTTCGTTTGTTGCAGCTCTATACACTCTTGCTTACTACAAAGATCACGGTATAACTCCAAGGCCAATAGCTATGCCTGCTCATGTAGACACTTTTGAAATTAGAAAGCCACTCCATTTTGGGCAAATTTCAGAGCTTATCGGCATACCAAAAGAGGATATATCAGATCTTAATCCGCAATATGTGAAAGAGATTATTCCTGGAAGTGAAAACAAGCCGTACTTGTTAAGGCTACCCTACAATTATACCACACTCTTTGTGGATAACGAAAAGCAGGTCTACACATTTAAAGACTCAGTCTACTTTAATCCTATTGTGTTTAATGAGGCAAAAAGTTCCAGCACTCAAAGTACTACATACCATACAGTAAGACGCGGAGAGACTCTGGGACGTATAGCTCAGCGATACGGAGTAAGACTTTCAGATCTGCAGAGGTGGAATGGCGTCAAGAGTAATATCAGAATTGGACAAAGGCTTGTAATTCATAAAAGTGGTGAGCCTGAATCTTCATCAAGAATTGCATCCTCATCCAAATCAAATTCAACTTCTGCTTCTTCAAAACAATCTACCTCAACTTCAGGCGAATACATGATGTACACAGTTAGAAAAGGAGATACATTATGGGAAATCTCCCGCAAATTTGAAGGTGTAAGTCTGAATGACATAATGAAACTTAATGGGTTTACAAAAAACAGTAAGATCCTTCCAGGCAAGAAGATAAAAATCAAGCCGCTCTAAAGAGTACAACATTTAGAATCTGAATCTTGCTTCCCACTTTATTTCAAACGATGAGGGTCCCTCCATGCGGGTGGGGCCCTCACCTGTATATTCTCTGTCTGTATAGTACCAGACAGAGCCTTTAAGCCATATATCCATCCAGCTGAAAGCCGCACAGTGGAAATTCAAATAACATCTTATCCCTTTTCCGTATAGTGCAGGCACAGAAAATCCGTATAACAGATCTCTTTCATATGCATAAATCCTGTTTTCCCATTCAGGGGTGTTAAAATATGCTACTCTGGCTGAGCAATCGGCAAAACCGGATGGCAACCCGGCAATTAACTCGGTATAAGCCATCCATCCATAGGTGGGTTTTGTATCTGATGTTGAAATGTTCGCCTCACCTCTTACATTAAACTTAAGGAGTCTGCTTGCCTTCCACTCTGTTTGAAGCCTGACTGCCCCTCTTCCATCCCTGTAGTCGGCCTTAAGAAGTATTTCATTTGAAGCAGATATGGGATATGATAATTCAAATCCTCCTCTGGGCAAGATCATTCCGGCACCATACGACAACCAGCCTTTTATTGTTGTCCCGTTATTACCTCTGTTGCTTATTGATATATCAACAGCCCTCTCTCCTCTCATTTTTCCACTCCTGGAAAGAGCTCCTCCAAAAGGTGAAAGGTAATTGTCTGAGTAGTACCTTGCGGCTATGGAGATGTCAAAGTTATAAGATCTCTTCCAGGATAATCCTGTTATAATAGCAGGATTTCCGGATAAATCCGATGCATACTCTCCAAAGAGTCTGAAGTTTGAAAAATATGCATAGAACTCTGCACCTGCGTTTCCGCCAAAATTTCCAAGACCAGCCTGACGATAAATCTGCGAAGAGTCACCTCCTGCATAAGCATGTGAGTATCTGTATGATGACAGTGTTAACCCTATCCTCAACCAACTGGTGTTGTATGAGCAATTGGCACCTATTGTATTTAATTTCAGATTT
>CAZPRX010000148.1:0-3718 GCA_964588835.1 uncultured Muribaculaceae bacterium | reverse complement strand
ATGTGCTCTTTTGTAAAGAAGAAACTGGAGTTTTCTGCAATTGCAATAACTCCTGCAAAGGTCAGGATTTTTGACAGGGATGTACTTGAGCAGCTAATCAGAGAAAATGGTGAGTTTGCTGTCTACATAGTCACCATGATGTCTGAACTTACTAATGGGGTTGTTCACACTCTTATTTCGTTGAGTCATAAGAATGCAAATGGCGCACTGGCAATGCTTATCTTGAGTGTTGAGAGGGTTTTCGGAAGCAAGAGGGTTCTTCTTCCTTTTATCCGCGAGGAGATGGCAGCAACCCTGGGCTATTCAAAAGAGAGTATAATAAATACAATGTCGGATTTCCAAAGAGACGGCATAATTACAATATCGGGAAGGAATCTTGAGATTCTAAACAAAAAAGCCCTTCAACTGATAGCTGAGAAGGGCTGATTAAGCTAGTCTCTCTTTAAGCTGAAATACAATCTCAATAGAAGGCATATTCTCATAATTGTAATACTCTGTGAGGTCTTCAATTCCTGAATCGAGTAGTTGATTAGGTATAAGAAAATCAATCTCTGCATATCCAATTTTGAAAGAACAGCGCCTATCTCCGTTAATAAACTCGATTTCGTTAAAATACCTGACATCGATTTTTTTCTCCTCTGTGAGTAAAAAATATTTGTTCAGTTCAGATGGCTTTACTTGTGAAACAAAGGCTTTCTGTATTCCGGATGAGATATTTTCAAAAATGCTGTTATCTATGTAAAATACCAATTTGTCCATGATCATTTTTGTTTTCCTCAACTAAATGCAATTTACAAAATTGTGTTGGAAAAACCTAGATCTTTCAATTAATTATAAGCTTTCTTCGTGCGAGCTCTTTTTCGAATTCAGGTGTTAGTATAAAGTTAGTTATCTCTGTGCTTTCAAGTTTACTCACGGTTTTAAGAAATATTACGGCATCCCAGGCGTTCTCCATTGTCTCCCCCTCGGCAACATCTAGCATGTGGTTTCCAATATATCTGCTCTTTCCGAAAATGTTACCTTTTAGTGGTATAGCAATAGGTTTCTCTCCATTTTCAATAAATGCTTTCTCCCATCTCCCATCATCGGGTTGTGCCCAACTATAAGTGATTCTGTCTAATCCTTGTGCAGACTTGTTCCCTGTTATGGCTTTACTGCCTGTAATATTTAGAAGTAAATTATGAAACCTGATTGAATAACTTCTTTGTGGGTTAAAATGGTTAAAAAAGGTTCCGGTATTCCAGTACAGTTCGCCATTTTTCCTTCTGATATTTTTATATGAGTGCCTTGTGTTTGTAAGAAATATCCCCTTTTTCCCCCTTGCAAATCCATTCATTTTCTCAATAATTGAGAGGTACATAAAATAGTCACGAGAGGCTAATGAGGCTAGAAAAATATCGTACTCCATTCTGGTTTTGATAGCCTCCCACCATACAGGCAGGTCAACGCCTACCGCCCTTATCTTATTCTGTGGAGATTGAGAAATGTTGTGAACTCTTATTGTTTCAAGGAGATCAAGGTATGTCTTGTATCTTAAGCCGTTGCCGCTAAAGTCGTCTTGAAATGCCTTTATGAGTATTGATGTGTCGGATACTGAGTTGTATACAAAGGAATCTAGTTGCTTCTGAGCGGATATCCCAAAAACTTCTATAAAAACATAGTCAATTTCTCCGGATGAAGATTTTACAAGTGTCTGGTAAAAATCAAAAGGGTTTTTTGAGTTGTGGAGTGCATCGTCGAATATTATCAAATCAAATTCATTGAGCTTATTTAGAACAAAAGATACTGGTTCCTCACCATGTTTCTTAAAAACTTCAATATACCTCTCCAAATCTTGATTCTGTGAGTATACTAAACTCGATGACAGGATTAATATGCTCGTTACAAATAAAAAAATCGTCTTCATAATTACAAAGACGATTTATGAACAAGAATGTTGCACTCTTTTACTATTATTTGTCAAGCTTTTCAGGATTGTCCAAAATCTCCTGAACGATTTTGGTTACACTTCTAAAGTCAATTTTACCTGTACCCATCATCGGGAGATCTCTTATAACTATGAAATGTTTGGGGAGAGCTATGTTTGGAAGTTCATCACCCATTTTCTTCAATATCTCAGATTTGTTTACCTCTATTGTTACTGTTGCAATTATTGATGACCCTTTCACTTCGTCGTGGACATCGACTACGCAACAAGATACTCCGGCAGGAAGATGCTTTTCGAGAGTATTCTCTACCTTAACAAGAGAGACCATCTCTCCGCCAATTTTTACGAACCTCTTAAATCTGCCTGAATGGAAGAGGTAGCCGTCTGAATCAAGATATCCCATGTCTCCGGTGTTGTACCATCCATCCTTGAGGGCCTCTGCTGTCTGCTCAGGGTCTCTGAAATATCCACCCATTACAGATGGCCCTTTAACAAGGATTTTTCCCACCTCTCCAGGTTTGCACTCCTCGCCGCTTTCGAGATGTTCAACTCTAACCTTCACACCAGGTATAGGCTTGCCAGTACTTCCGGGTCTGTTGAATTGATGAGAGTTTACAGAGATTACAGGTGAAGTTTCAGTTGCTCCGTAGCCCTCAAGCAGGGTGACTCCATGCTTTTTCATATAGCCTTCTCTTAGTGCATCGGGACATTTATCGGCTCCGGACACCATAATCCTGATTGATTTGAAATCACCTGGCTCAGATTTGTGTAGGTAACCCCAGAAGAAGCTTGGCGTGCCCACCATCATTGTTGGTTTCTCTTCCCTTGCAATTTTGCTGACTGTTTGGAAGTCGAGAGGATTTGCGTAGGTTATCATTGTTATGCCATAGTAGAAAGGCACCCATAGGTTTACGGTTAAGCCGAATATGTGAAAAAACACAAGATTTGCCAGGATGGTGTCCTTGTCTGATATTCCCACATAATTGCCAAAGCTCTCTATATTTGATGAAATGTTTTTGTTTGTTAGTGGAACTGCCTTTGGATCTTTTTCGCTGCCGCTGGTAAATAGCATGGCAATAACGTCATCCTCTTTTCCCTTATAGGTAAGGTTAATTATTGCAGAGGCAGGAAGTTTGCTTATGAGAGCTGCTTTGATCTTTTCGCCAGTTCCTATACTAGCCATTATATCTTCCATAAATACCATCCCCTCGATTACGGGGCATCCCACTTTCTCCAGCAGGGCCTTTGAGGTAATGATTGTTGTGAAACCGCATTTTTGCTGTGCGTATCTTGCGTTACTCTCTGCGCCTGTAGAGTAATTAATCATAACCGGAGTTCTTCCGCTCATGAGAACTCCCAGGGTGGCCAAAGCACAGCCGGCTGATGTGGGAACCATGATTCCAACAAATCCTTTGTCGTATTTTTTGAATCTTTTGCTTAAAATAATTGCCCCTATAAGAGCTTTTGAATATGTTACTCTCCTGTCAAGGGTTCTGTCAATTATGGCCAGTTTTGAGGGGTTTGACTTGGCCCTTTTAATAAATTGCTCGTGTAGTATCATTCAAATCAATGATTTTTAATTGCTCAATTTTTCAGGGGCGCAAGATAGTAAAAAATATCAAACATCAAAAACGAAGTGTAAATAAATAAAAACTCTATAAACAAGTAAAATAGTGTACTATATGTGTTTACTAAACTTAGTATAATCTCATAGTGTAATTATATAAATGGTTTTTAACTGCATTCACAGAGTATCCGCATAACTTCCAGAGTTTTTCCTCCTCGCTCACT
>CAZPRX010000147.1:0-3772 GCA_964588835.1 uncultured Muribaculaceae bacterium | reverse complement strand
TCTGTAAAACTCTGGTCTTTAAGCATTGACGTAAGCTGTTTTGTAGCTCTCAGGCCCGATGCGTTTGCCTCCTTTGTAGGAACACCCATCGCCTCGTGAGGAGTCTTGACAATCACCTTTGTTGCCTTTGCCAGAACGGCAGCAGCGGCACCCCATGAGATTACTCCAAAGGATTTTGACTCATCCTGCGGGAAACCACCCATCCACTGATGGAAAACAGTTGTAACCCTTACATCTCTGTATCCGAATTTGTCAAGATACTCCCTTGTCATCATCTTTAAAGAACGAACAGCGGCTACATCCTGAATAAGATTTCCACACTGACCGTATCCTACTGTAATATCTTTCACACCCTGCTCTGCTGCAAGAAGTGATTCAAGTACTGCAACCGAATTTGAGATACAAGGCGCCACAAGTGTACCTGTAAGTGGTCCAAAAGGCTCCCTGTTGATTGAGACTCCGGCCTCTTCATACATTCCCACAAGTCTGTCTGCATACTGCCAGTGAGCAATTGTCTTCTCTAGTGAGTGATTCTTTGAATATGGAATATTGTATGAGATTCCGCCCCCTTCGTAAGATGTAAATCCACCTGCAATAGAAATCTCTGTCAGCAACCTTGCATCGGGAGTTCCGTGGCGTACCTGAACAGGCGAGTCAAGAGATGATGTAACCATTCGGCACACATCTACTCCATAGTTCACGATAGGGAAACCATTAAGCATTGACCGGCCGGTCTCTTTGCTCTTCTCTATACCTGTCTGAGCCTCGGTGTATCTGTTAAGCCTGGTATAGCTATCTACTGTGGTAGGAAGAAGGTCTGCCTCTCCCTCTGTCTCCAGATACTTGAGAAGTTTGATGTGCTCTTCGTAAAGTGCAACACCCGCCCTTGGCTGAATAAGCGTCTCACCGCTCTTGTCTGCCTCAGCCATTTTATTGCCGAATCTTCTTTTTTCTGCAATAGCCTTTTGGTATTTGACAGCTTCATCAAAATCGACTCCCTGGCCTGTAGGCCACTGCTGAAGCACCTCTTTGCGCTCTGCAAAGAATAAATCATCTGGGATTCTTTTGTTTCTGATTTCCATTTTACTCTTGAATATTTATATTTTTTTTAACTCTCTCTTTAATATTTTCATGGCCATGGATGGGTTAATACTCCCCAGCATACCCATTGAGGCAAATATGTATTTTGCATCCAGATAATATTTGGGATTTCTGGGTTTTGCATACATGTACCTCTTTGTATTGTACCTCGCTCCGTCAAGTATTGCTGCCGGATTTGAGTTGTTAATCAATGCCCCTCCTATTCCTATTACAGCAGGAACTTCTGACAGATCTTTTCCGGTTAGTGAGAACATCTGACCCAGCGGAGTATATACACTCTCTACAACTCCTGAATGTCTTTCTGTAGCTATGTCTACAGCTGCTCTGGCAATAGCCTCCTCAATTTTTTGTTCGGGAGAATTTGGCTCAGCTATTGTGTCTGGATTAGAGATACAGTGTAAAATCCACTTATCTGCCTCTTCAGCTGTTACACCGGCGTAAGATGATATTGTTTTTATATCGGCCTCATCAATCAGTGAGCTTAGACTATACCTCATCCCTAAATCACCCTCTACACTTCTCTTTGCATATGGCTCCGGCAACCCCTTGCACAACATGTTCTCAAGAGAGGGGTGTCCCTCACTCATCGAGTAAATATCGGTTGTTGCCCCCCCCAGGTCAACAGCCATGAGGTCTCCTATACCCGGCTCTGATTCAGTCCCCTTGCTTAGAAGTTCGCATGCTCTCATCACAGCTAGCGGGGTAGGGATAATCTCTTGACTGCTCATTTTCTGCAGTGAAGTGAGTCCTTTGGCATCCACGATTCGGCTTATAAAAAGCTCCTCAATACATTTTCTGGCCGGCTCAATATTTAGTTTATTGAACTCGGGCATTACATTTTCAGTGATGACAAACTGCTTGCCTGACCTTTCAAATATCTCCTGCAGCTCATGGGATGCACTCTTGTTTCCGGCAACCACAATTGCAAAATTGCACTTAAGGTCACAAAGACGTTTTGCATTAGCTGTTATTACCTCTTTATTTCCACCATCCGTACCTCCGCAAAGAAGAACAAGATCAGGTGAGATATCTTCAATTTCTGACTGTTCAGCTTTTGAAATTTCAAAGGAGTATGTCTTGACAACTTTTGCCCCTGCACTTGATGCGGCTAACCTGGCAGCCTTAGCTGTGAGCTCAGGCACAAGACCCAGTGCCACCATTTTAAGACCTCCCGCTGCACTGCTGCAGCAGAGCAATCTGTCATACTGAAGATCTCCGGTCACCTCTGTCAGTTTACGCAGAGCGGCGTGAAAACCCTCTCTAACATCTGTTTGAATGGTAGTGAAGGCGCACGCCGTTCCCTTTATCTCGCCGCTTTGAGTATCAATCGCGACCAGTTTTGTATAGGTGCTGCCGATATCTGCAGTTAGGTAGATCATCTCTATCCTAACATTGATTTTAAATCTTCGAGTGTTGTCTCTGGTTGTGTTCCCGGAGGATAGACCTTGGTGAATCCCATATCCATAAACCTCTTCTCCACCTCTGCAAAATCTTGCTTGCCCACAACGAGATTCCCGCCTGCCAGTAATGGAATGTCTTTCAAGCCTGCCTCATTGCACTTCTCCCTCAGACCATTACAATCAATTTCTCCATGACCGTAAAGAGAGGATACCAGAATAGCATCTGCATTTGTTTCAAGAGCAGCCTCTATGTACTCCTCCTGAGAGACCATCACACCCAGGTTTACAACATTATAGCCGGCTTGTTCAAGTGCAAAGGCAAGAATTTTATTGCCTACTGCGTGAACATCCGCTCCAATTACCCCGGTTACAATAGTTTTTTTGTTCATAGCACCTTTTGAATAATAATAAGTTATAATTTATTACTTTTTGCTTACAATATGAAAGAAAAAAGTATTGCATATATTATGCAAATTATGTGCCCAGCGTACATTTTTTTAAATAATTTTTAAAGAAATATTTTTGTTGATTATAAGTAGTCAAAAATATCTAAATTAGATATCGTAATATTGATGAAAAAAATGTGTAAATGGAACTTTCTTTAAAACTGATAATCAACTGCTTTATTGCAATGATAGCTCTTGTAAATCCATTTCAGAAGGTTTTTGTTGTAACATCACTTCAGAAGCAGTTTGACATAAAGGCCACGCGTTATATCTCTGTTAAAGCAACAATAACAGCTTTAATTATACTCCTTACTTTTATGTTTGCAGGTCAGGTAATACTCAATGATGTTTTTAAGATTCAGATTTATGCATTTCAGGTCACTTGCGGAGTTGTACTATTTTATAATGGCATTAACGGATTGCAAAAAGGCACCTTCATCAACTTGGATAAGGAAATGAACATAAAGGAGATCTCCGCTGTTCCGGTTGCATTACCGATGATAGCAGGACCAGCTACTATTACTGCAGCAGTAACATTTCCTGCTGAATATGGCCATATAGCAACAACAATAGCTATTCTTTTATCCCTGGGGGTAAATCTGTTATTTATGATTTACTCATCTCAGATAGGTAAGATTATGGAGAGGTTTAATCTTCTGAATCCTCTGGTACGGATATTTGGCCTTATTGTTGCAACCATTGGGGGACAAATGGTCCTCAATGGAATAAGAGGATTTATAGGATGAAAGGATTATTAATAAATCATTAAATGATTATGAAAAGAATATTTATCACACTAATAGTAGCTGCTTTATGTCTGGCCTC
>CAZPRX010000146.1:0-3796 GCA_964588835.1 uncultured Muribaculaceae bacterium | reverse complement strand
GACAGTGATACCATACATCTGAGACTCTCTGTCACGCGCACCTTTAACAATTGACTCAGCAACCTTTTCACCATTGAATGATTTAGGTCTGAGGTAAGTGTATACAGAAGCTTTCCAGTTGTTATCACCGGATTTTGTAACTGCGTTAATGGCAGCTCCTGTAAACTGAGACTGGCGAACATCATAAGGAGCTATGTTTACCGATACCTCAGCAATCGCGTCAAGTGATACGGGCTGTGCTGTACCGCCCGGAAGTGCGTTGTTTGATAGACCAAAGTTATTGTTGAAAGCAGCACCGTCAATAGTCACAGTGTTAAAACGACCATCACGTCCGGCAAATGAAGTTCCATTAGCCTGAGGAGTGAGTTTTGTAAAGTCTGTAATACTTCTGCCTATTGAAGGCAGAGTGTTGATCTCTCTAGTGCTTATATTCATAGAAGCACCTGTTCTGTCACTGTTAAGAATAGGATTAACTCCTGCAGAGACAATCACTTCGCTCAAGCTTACAGCCTCTTCTGAAAGGACTGCATTTTGAACAAAGTTCTCTCCCAGTTTCAAAACGATGTTTCCACTCTTTACAGAACCGAAACCAAGGAAAGTTACCTCAACTTCGTAAGGACCGCCTACGCGCATGTTCTGGATGCGGTAGTTACCGGCATTGTCGGTAATTGAGTAGTACTGGGTGCCTGAAGGGGTGTGAACGGCAACTACAGTAGCACCAACTACCGGTCTTCCGTCGGCCTCGGAAATAATTCCGCTCATAGAGGATGTTGTAACCTGAGCAAAAGCTGCAAAGGCAACAAACAGACTCATGGCCACCATGGCAAATTTCTTAAGTGTTTGTTTCATAGGTATTTATAAAAGTTGTTTGGTTTTGTGTCGCAAAAATAGTCAAATCATAAGTAAAAATGACAATTATTTTGAAATATTTAACAATAACGTAACCATTTTTTATTAACAAATTTTATATATCTTTGCACAAAATATTAGGTGGAAGGATTTGACCGCTTGCAACCACATGAAAAAATGCTAAAATGTTCAATACATTTATTTTCCTATATGCCATTTCGTGTAAGCAAGACTCATTTTTTTCCAAAAAATGTTTAGTTATTAATTTTTTAATTTTTTACGAAAATGTCATATCTTTTTACATCTGAGTCGGTATCTGAAGGGCATCCGGACAAAGTGGCGGACCAGATATCAGACGCAATTCTGGACGAATTCATCAGACAAGACAGTAACTCAAAAGTTGCTTGCGAAACATTCGTAAGCACAGGACTAGCAGTAGTAGGCGGAGAGGTTCGCTCCTCTGCATATGTAGATATTCAGCAAATAACAAGAAGGGTAATAAACAGAATCGGATATACAAAGGCCGAATATATGTTTGACGGAAATTCATGTGGCATTCTTTCAGCCATACATGAGCAGTCTCCGGATATTAACAGAGGAGTGGATGTGGCAAACCCTGATGAGCAGGGAGCAGGAGACCAGGGGATGATGTTCGGCTATGCATGTACTG
Organism: uncultured Muribaculaceae bacterium; assembly: GCA_964588835.1. Taxonomy (GTDB): domain Bacteria; phylum Bacteroidota; class Bacteroidia; order Bacteroidales; family UBA932; genus Bact-08. The sequence continues at coordinate 2,277 of CAZPRX010000146.1, read as the reverse complement.
ACACCGAGGAGTATATGCCGTTACCTCTTACTCTGTCTCATATTGCCTTACTTGAACTGGCGAAAATAAGGAGAGAGGGCAAAGAGATGACCTATCTCAGACCTGATTCAAAGTCTCAGTTTACTATTGAGTATGATGATAACAATAATCCACTGAGGGTTCATACTATTGTAATCTCTACTCAACATGACGAATTCGCAGACGATGCAGCAATGCAGTCAAAGATTCGCGAAGATGTGAAGAACATCCTTATACCAAGACTGGTTGGAAGACTTCCTGAATATACACAAAAGCTCTTCAAGGGAGACTATATTCTTCACGTTAATCCCACAGGCAAGTTTGTTATAGGAGGACCTCACGGAGATACAGGTCTTACTGGAAGAAAAATCATTGTTGACACTTATGGAGGAAAGGGGGCTCACGGTGGTGGAGCATTCTCCGGAAAAGACCCAAGTAAGGTTGACAGATCAGCTGCCTACGCTGCCAGACATATTGCAAAAAATCTTGTTGCTGCTGGTGTTGCAAAAGAGGTGCTCGTTCAGCTTGCCTACGCTATAGGTGTTGCTAAACCCGTAAGTGTATTTGTCAACACATACGGGACTGCAAGTAAAGGCCTTACTGATGGTGAAATTGCTGTCAAAATACAGGAGATATTTGATCTGAGACCAGCTAAGATCATTGAGAGGTTAAAACTCAAATATCCTATTTATGAGATGACTGCAGCTTATGGTCACATGGGAAGGGATCCTTTTACAAAAAAGGTTGAGCTTGTTGAAAACGGTATAACCGTAACTAAAGAGATTGAGTTTTTTGCATGGGAGAAGCTCGATGCCGTTGAGGAGATCAAGAGGGCTTTCCGCTTATAAACTTTAGTTTTTTACCAAAACCAAGGCGATTATCGGTGAATTTGGCTTCTGTAATTCGCAGGAGCCAAAGATCACCCACTTTAAAAATCGCATATGGGAAGCTTTTTAGATAAGCAAGCTTATACTTACTAAATATTGAGTCTTCACAATGTTCCATAACTGCTTTGAACTGAAGACCTCTAATCTCACCAACCCGTTTTGTTTCCAGGGCTACTCCTCCGGAAACAACCGGGTTTTTTCTTACAATCTTTACATGTCTTGTTTTCTCTTCTGAGATAATTAGAAAAGCATTCTCCTCTTCCATAAAAACATAGAATGCATGTGAGCACCAAATATCCTCACCATCCCCCGTTGCCAGAGTAAGAAGGTGATGCTCCCTAAGAAACTCTACCATTCTTTCAGGGAGCTTGCCCCCTTTAAAAGTGTCTTTTTCAGCTATCTCCACAGATATAATTTATCAGATCTTCTAAGTTTTGTACCTGGAGGCACAGGAAGTGAACAATATTCACCCTTAACTGCTACATCTACAGACTCAAGATTTGTTCTTATCTCGTCAACGTTATGCTCCATTACACCGGTAGACGGGCCTATGATAAGAATATCATCTCCCCTTCTGAGCTCTCCGGTCTCAATAAGAACCTCTGCAACAGAAAGATTGGAGAAGAAGTTGGTAACTTTCCCAACATAACTCTTTTTCTTAGTTGCCTTATTTCCATATACTTCACTCCACTCTCCCAACCGGGCTCCCTGATAATATCCGTCCCAGAAACCTCTGTTAAATACCTCAGACACCCTCTCTTCAAGCTCTTTTGCAAGTTCTGGCGTGTACCTGCCTTCGCAGACAGCATCTGCAGCCTCTCTGTAGGCCGATGTCACCCTCTTCACATACTCGGGAGCCCTTGCCCTGCCCTCTATTTTAAATACCCTTATACCCGACTCTATTATCCTGTCAACAAAAAGTATAGTAGATAAATCTTTAGGTGACATGATATATTTATTATCCACCTCAAGTGTATTTCCAGTCTCCGTATCCTTTACCTCATAAGATCTCCTGCAAATCTGATAACAACTACCTCTGTTTGCAGAGGCGTTGTATTCGTGAAGACTCAGGTAACACTTTCCTGACACGGCCATGCAGAGTGCACCATGACAAAACAGTTCAAGTCTAACCAGCTCCCCTGATGGACCTTTAATTTGTTCTCTCTCTATTGCCTCAGAGATCTCTCTTATCTGATCAAGATTTAACTCTCTGGCCAATACTACAACATCCGCAAATTGCGCGTGATATTTGAGACTAAGAATATTAGATACGTTAAGTTGTGTTGAAATGTGCACCTCCATCCCTCTCTCCCTAGCATATAATATTACTGCCATGTCAGAAGCAATAATTGCCGACACCCCTGCCTCCACC
>CAZPRX010000145.1:0-3803 GCA_964588835.1 uncultured Muribaculaceae bacterium | reverse complement strand
GGGGAGAGGGGGGACCATCCCGCCTGGGGTTCCAGGTGTTTTAACTACGGAAAAGATGAGGTAATAAGTTTTTTGCTCTCAAACTGCAAATACTGGCTCGAAGAGTTTCGCTTTGACGGATTCCGCTTTGACGGAATCACAAGCATGCTTTACTATGACCACGGCCTTGGAAAGAGTTTTACAGACTACTCATCATATTTCTCCGGCAATCTGGATAATGATGCATTCATTTATCTTGCAATGGCAAACAGGGTAATAAAAGAGTGCAATCCTGCGGCTATAAGCATAGCCGAGGATGTTAGCGGCCTGCCGGGACTTGCAGCTCCATTCCTAAGCGGAGGAGTCGGCTTTGATTATAGAATGAGCATGGGGGTGGCAGACTACTGGATAAAAATAATTAAGGAGCGAAGAGATGAAGACTGGAATATGGGAGAGCTTTATCATGAACTAACGAGCAAAAGAAGTGATGAGAAGACCATAAGCTATGCCGAGTGCCATGATCAGGCAATGGTAGGCGATAAAACTATAATATTCAGGCTCTTGGATGCAGAAATGTATACGTCAATGGAGAAGAGTGCCAGAAGTATATCACTTGACAGAGGCATAGCACTCCATAAAATGATAAGACTGATAACTTCCTCAGCAGCCGGAGATGGTTATTTAACATTCATGGGAAATGAATTTGGCCATCCTGAATGGATAGACTTTCCCAGGCTGGGTAACGGTTGGTCATATCACTACGCAAGGAGACAGTGGAGTCTGGCATTCAGTAAGGAGTTAAAGTACTCTGAATTGCTCGCTTTTGAAAAAGAGATGCTTAAGCTACTTAAAAGAGAAAAAATCTTCTGTGAGAGACCTGTCATGTTAATGCAGCATGACGAACGTCAGCTTATGGCATTCATGAGAGGAGATACGCTCTTTGCATACAATTTCAGCCCAACAAACTCATATCCTGACCTAAGGATAAACGTTCCTCCCGGAACATACAAACATATCCTGGATACAGACATGAAGCAATTTGGCGGATTCGGGAGAGTAAAGAGAGGTGAGAGACACTTCTCAGTTAATGAAAATGGTTCAAATCACATCTCCCTTTATCTGCCTTCAAGGTCTGCAATTGTCTTGAAAAAAGGAAGATGAAACCGATTCTTAACATTTTTTTTGTTAAATTGCGAAGATAAATATTAACCCTATGGCCTATCTACAATTCAATAAAGGAGAGCTTGTGAACCTTGAGTATTCACTTAAGCGAGAAGTGCTCTCCACTAACCATGCCGGAGGATACCTGAATACAACAATCGTTTGCTGCAATACCAGAAAATATCATGGACTACTGGTTCTTCCGGTACCGGATTTCAATAATGATAAATTTGTTCTTCTTTCTTCACTTGATGAATCGCTCATCCAGCACGGAAAATCATTCAATCTGGGTATACACCGTTACGGAGATGTATATGAACCCCGGGGACATAAGTACATAAGAGATTTTGAAATAGACAAATGCGTCTCAATTACATACAGAGTTGGAGGAATGGTGCTCAAAAAAGAGATGATGCTTGCACACAATAAAGGTCAGTATTTTGCAAGATATACACTTTTGGAGGCAAACTCACCAACAACACTACAGCTTAAGCCATTTATGGCGTTCAGGCAAATTCACACACTTTCAAAAACAAACCTTGAGGCAAACACTGGTTCAAGAGAGATTCCAAACGGAAGGGCATTCAAAATGTATAAGGGCTTTCCTGATCTTAATCTACAGCTTTCTGCCAAGGCCGAGTTTATCTCAAATCCTGACTGGTACTACAATGTTGAGTATAAAGAGGAGCGAAGAAGAGCTTATGAATCATCAGAAGACCTTTTTGTTCCCGGCTATTTTGAACTGCCTCTGAAAAAAGGCCAGTCAGTAATATTCTCAGCATCTACAAGCGTTGAGGCACCGGCATCCCTTAAGGGAAAATTTGAAAAATACATTGAAGAGAGAAGTAACAGAGATAGCTTTGAAAACTGTCTTAAGATTGCATCAAAGCAATTCCTTATCTCTGACGGAGAGACAATGTCCATGTATGCAGGTTATCCATGGCTTGATAAAAACTCCAGAGAGACACTTCTCGCACTTCCCGGTATTACACTGTGGGGGCTTGATGATAAAAAAAGATTCAAGAAAATATTTGACGATTTTATACTTAGAGAGGGAAGTGTCCCTCATGCCCATGGCCTTAAGCCGGATGTTCCGCTTTGGCTTATATGGAATTTACAGCAGCTTTCCATATATAACGGGACCAATAAGGGGGTTTGGCAAGAAAAAGGCGGGTTGATAAAAGAGATACTGGGTTTCTATAAAAATTCCAAACCCGGAGATACTGTTACTCTTCATGGGAACGGACTTTTATGGGCAGAGAAAAAAGGTGCTGCACTAAGCTGGATGGATGCTTACGTAAACGGAGTGCCTGTAACCGAGCGGGAAGGGTATCAGGTAGAGTTGAATTCGTTGTGGTATAATGCTATCTCATTTGCACTTGAGTTGGCAACTGGAGCAAAGGACAAAGAGTTTTGTACGGAATGGGAACCACTCAGGCAAATTGCAGCCAGAAGCTTTGTAAAGGCATTCTGGATAGAGAGTGGAGACTATCTCGCTGATTTTGTAGGCCACGAGGGTCAGAATAAGTGTGTAAGACCTAATCAATTGTTTACCTGTTCTTTTCCATACTCTCCATTGACAGAGGTTCAAAAGTCACTGGTGCTTAAAAGGGTTCAGCAGGAGCTTCTTACAGAGAGAGGAATAAGAACTCTTTCGCCGGTTAGTCCGCATTTCAAGGGGGAGTATGACGGGGATGAATTCAGCAGAAATTCTGCTTACCATATGGGGACAGCAAGACCTTGGTTGCTTGGGTTCTACATAGACGCAAACCTTAAACTCCATGGTAAAGCTTTTCTTCAAAAGGCGCAGGAGCTCATTGCTGCCTTTGAAGAGGATGTTGAGATCCACTGCATAGGTTCTGTATCGGAAGTTTACGACGGGGACCCTCCTCACCAGCCTCACGGATGCACATCTTATTCAATAAGTGTAGCCTCCTTGCTCTGGTCAATGAGATTGGTTAAAGAATATAAAAGCACTAAGATATGAAGGTATTGATGTTTGGATGGGAATTTCCGCCTCATATTTCCGGTGGTCTGGGAACTGCCTGTTTTGGGCTTACTAAAGGTCTTTCAAATTCAGGGGTAGAGGTACTGTTTGTTATGCCATCTGCATCGGGAGATGAAGATGAGAGCGCAGTTAAAATAATTAACGCAAGTGATGTAACTATATCTCATACAGTGAAAGATGTTAGAAATTTACTTGAGAATGTGCAGTTTTTGAGAGTGGGGACAAATATGGTGCCCTATCTAGCTCCGGAAGAGTTTACCGAGATGGTGGAGAAGAGTAAAAAGGGACAGGTTAAGGATTATAAAAACTTCCTGGGGCAAAAATATAAGTTTTCAGGCAAGTATGGCTCAAACCTAATGGAGGAGGTTTCAAGATATGCTATGGTTGCAGCAGAGATAGCAATGACTCACGACTTTGATGTTATTCACGCTCACGACTGGCTTACCTATCTGGCTGGAATTGCTGCAAAAAAACTAACCGGGAAGCCTCTTGTAGTCCATATCCATGCAACAGAATTTGACAGAAGTGGTGAAAATGTGAACACACTTGTTTACGACCTTGAGAAGAGGGGAATGAAGGAGGCTGATATGGTCATAGCCGTAAGCAATCTCACCAGAAACATAGTAATCAGCAAATACGGAATCCATCCGTCAAA
>CAZPRX010000144.1:0-3814 GCA_964588835.1 uncultured Muribaculaceae bacterium | reverse complement strand
ATATCAGCAGCAGAAAAATGTTTATAATCCGGAAGAGAGACCGATTCTGCAGAGAGGAAGGCGCCCCCGCTTATGTTATATGAAAGTGAAGAGTAAATATCTGTTTTGATACGCTGTTTTACACTTAGTTCGATATTTGACCAAGATGATGTGAACCTTGCAGTTTTTACGGCTGAATTGAATTTTACACCAAAGGTAGGATAGGATGATCTTACATACCTCTTGTACCCATCATCAATCCTGTAGAAGTATCTTGGTGTATAATCCAGTGAGGCAGAGAAAATAAGAGATGAAGACTCAGTTACTACAGCATCAAAAATATTTTCCGGAATGTTTGAACTGCCTTGTTTCCCAAACAGATTTTTAACGGCTGAGTTCTCCAAAGGTGAATAGCCATTTGCAGAAATTTGTATTCCGGCGTTTAATCCGTTTGCAATATCCATTCTCGTATAGAGGCTCAGGAATCTCTTCTCCATAAATTTCACAGGATTGAGCCCAAAGAAAAACGATGCATAGGAGTTAATAAATCGGTTGACTCCCGGATTATTACTTATGTCTGAAGTCTCTCTTCCTCCTTGAAGAATAATAGTACCATTCCTTAATGGTGAGTGAGACAACTCAATCTTTGAGTCCCACAACACCACTTTTCGTTCTACCGAATAATAGGCAGAACCGCTGAGCTTAAGCGGAGTATTTTTGAAGCCGGTATATTGTAATGACAGATTCTGGCCAAACTGATATCCGTCAACAAAATTGAAATCTCCCACAACTTTTGAAAGGCCGCCGTAAGTGAAAAAGAGCTTCTCTCCAATTTTGTATTTATGGCCAAAGAAGATTTTTTCAAGAACAGTACCTCCCCTACCGCTGTTTTGAGACCGAACGGAATCTCTGGCCTCAATAGCCTTATACTGGATTGTAAGGCTGTCCCTCTTCTGATACGATACCACCTCATCCACGCGCAGTGGAACCTTCCTTACCTCAAGCCAGTACAGGGAGTCCCTCCTTTTTGCCGACGAGTCCACCGATACAGTTGTATTTGACACCCTCTTTTTTAATTCAAGAGAGGCACCATCATCTCTCTTTTCCGGAGCCAACTCATTTTCAAGCTTTCTGGCAATTGCTGTCGCCTCTCTCCTCTTCATCACCTTTTCTGCCGATGGAAGAGCCCCCTGGCTGTAAGATAAAGCCGGGTTGTTAGTTTTAATATCCCGGTATGATGCTGATGAAAAGTATCTGCCCTCCCCCTTAACGCCCAAATAATTAATATCCACTTTAATGTTGTAGGTGGTAGGAAGAAATACTCCGGTTGAAACCTCGTTGTAGTTAATTTTTAAATTAATGTTTATACCAGACTGATTTGTAACCAACTCTGCAAAAGCAACATTCCAGATATTATCAACAATATACAGGTGGCCTGCGAATAATTTTGAATTGCCTCTCTTTGGAACAACAAGTATCTTATTCACCACTCTACCGGCCTCTGTTGTTATACCCTGATAAACAAACTTATAGTAAGAAAACGCCTTCGCAGACAGTGGTGATATCATCCCGGATATTTCAGGCTCATAAATAGATGACTTCATAATCATAGAAAAATCTCCCGGGTTCATTTCATCAGGTATTGAACTGGAAAAAGCCTTTATGGTCTGCTGGTATTTATCGGGAGAGGTAAACTTGATTGTAGAATGCGACTCAAGGACAAACAGCTTACCTGTTACAAAGTTTGCCATCTCCTTTACAGATTTGAATTTAAAGATTGCGGGAATCTTATTAATCTTAACTGTTCCTTTAAGATAGTTCTCAGATTCATACTCTTTAACCTGATATCTGAATCTGGGAGCCATTGCTATTGCCCGTCTCATAATGGCAGTGCCTCTGTCGTCCTCCCTTCCGGAGAGCATAGCTTCATTTAACTCGTAGGTAATTTCATCAAGGACAAATGTTCTGTAGAGAGATTCAATACCCTTTTCAAGTGAAAACCTCTCTCTTTTATATCCCAGCGAAGAGACCTCCAGAGAGTAATGTCCTGTTGCAAGCTGAGTTGCAAATTCTCCATTTATGTCTGAACTGATGCCAAGTTTTAGCTCGTGAATATAAACAGTGGCATAGGGAATTCCCGCCCCCTTAATGTCAGTAATTTTACCTGAGAATCTGGTCGCCTCTGCTTTGATAAAAAAAAGTAAAAAGCATGAGAACAATAAAAATTTAAGAGTAGGTGACGAGAGTTTAATCATTGATAAATAATTGCACTATACAGTTTTACTGAGGTTTCCATTATTGAGTCATTGAACCGGTAACCCTCACGGTGAATATCATCCCACTCCGAGCCGTTACCTACATCAAAGAAGCAGGCCTTTGATATACTTGCAAAATGGGCAAAATCCTCAGAACCCCTCTCTGGAGAAGAAGAGTAGACTAATTCAAAACCGAGTTTTTCAGCAGCCTCAATAACCATATTGCAGGCGAAAGCATTATTAATAGTTGCCGGGAATCTGTCATGATGGGATATTTCCAGATTCAGAGAGGCCTTTTTACATCTCTCTTTTGCAAATGTCTCTATCCTTCTGCAAAACAAATTAAGGTCCATTTCATCATATGCTCTGAGGGTTACCCTCAGTGTGCCGGAACCAGGGGTAACCCCATAGTTTGCTTCACCAATAGTCACGTTAACCACAGTCCCCAGAACAAAATTTGAGAAGATACTTTTGTTTGAGTTTATCCTCTTTATCTCCTCCACAGTCTCGAGAATAGTGAAGGTAGGGTTTGCTGCCTGTTCTGGATAAGCTGCATGAGAGGCAGACCCGGAAAACTTTAGCTCCATCCCTACAGAGGCAGCTGCATATACATTTTTGTACAACACTATCCTGTTAGCTTTAACTCCCGGTTTATTATGAAGGGCAAATGCATAATCAAAATTTAATCTTAGTCGGGCTAACTCAGACACCATTTTGGCTGCCCCTTCGCCCACCTCCTCTGCAGGCTGAAAAAAGAGCCAAACTCTGCCGGGGAAATTTCTGTTCTTATCAAGGACACTTGCCAACCCTAATAAAATTGCCATATGCCCGTCGTGTCCGCAAAGATGTTGAGGCCCTTTTTCTGTAGGGACTGCATCCATTTCACATCTGAACATAAGTGAGTCTCCCTTGGAATTTCCTTTGTAACCTGCTATTATTCCATGACCGCCTACATTTGTATATAACTCATCGGGAGAGAACATAGCCAGAAATTTTTCGATTATGGCTGCTGTATGCTCTTCTTTGTGAGAATGCTCTGGTGAAGCGTGTATCTCTGCTCGTATCTGGGCTAGCTTTGTTGTATCCATTAAACTATAAATTATGACTCGTAATTTCAAAATTAGATATTTTATTCTTGGGCTGTATTCATTATCTGTCTATTTTTGCGCCTTCGCAACAGAAAAATAAATTTTATGAACAAAAATCAACAAAACAAGCCCGGTTTGTGCTTCAAAAGGTGGAAGCGAGCTCCCTGGGCAGTTTTTTCCTCGCTGAGGAGAGTTATCAAAATCGGGGTAATGAGTGTTACATGCTCTATCCTTATTTTGAAGAGTCAGCCTGTCATGGCACAAAGCAGTACAAAAACAGAGAATGACACTATCAGGGCACTTGAAGAGCTGGTAGTAAATACAGAACGACCCACGCCCTTCCAGCCTCTGGTGAGAGTTGTAGCGGTAATTCAGCAGGCAGAGATTGAGCGGGCTGCGGTGAACAACCTCCCCGATCTGTTGCGATACCTCCAGGGGACTGACCTCCGTACACGGGGAGGCGAAGGGGTTCAGTCAGACCTGAACATTCTC
>CAZPRX010000143.1:0-3838 GCA_964588835.1 uncultured Muribaculaceae bacterium | reverse complement strand
GCCATAGGGGCAAAAATCGAACGTATTTAACAGAGCAAAAGTATGGCCACCAAAACTCAAGATAAAAAGCAGACAGAAAAGGGAGAATCTCAACCTAAAGTTTCACCAAGGAGTAAGAGCAGATCCAAGACCGGCGAGAATACTCCTCCACCTAAAGGGATGGAGGCTGCACGTTTAATAACAGGGCTCTTCTTTGGGGGGTTGTCGGTTTACACATTTATTGCTCTTATCTCTTATGTTTTTACATGGGCCGAGGATCAGTCTCTTCTTTCTAATCCTGACTTCTGGAACAATATTGTTCCGGTTGAGAACGGAGGGGGAAAGGTAGGATTTTTGTGGTCAAATTTACTGGTTTCCAAGTTGTTTGGGCTTGGTGCTTTTGCGATTCCGCTTTTCTTTGGTGCAGTTGCAATATTTTCGCTGAGAATTAAAAGGGTACGCCTTTTAAGAATATTTTTCCTGTCAACTTTTGGTGCGATTATTATTTCTGTATTTTTCTCCTACGTATTTGGGTTTACAAAGTTTGTGGACTGGTTTGGCAATGGTGCCGGCGGTTCTTACGGATATTATGTGAACGAGTGGCTGAATGCCATGGTGGGTGCTACCGGAGCAGGTATTCTTATTGTGACCGTTCTTGTGCTGTGGCTCTTCCTTTGCAGCTACAAGTTTATTAGCTGGTTCAACAGTGGCATAAATGCGATTTTCCACAGGAAACCAAAAGAGAAGCCGGCAGAAGCTGTTGCTGAAGATGTAATCTCAGATGTTGCTCTGGATGAAGCCGATGAGCTTACTGATGAGGAGAAGAGCGAGGAAGATGATTCAGATCCTCATGGAGTTTTGGCTGGTGCTCTTGCTGCTGCGGCTGCCGCTGGTGCTGCAAATGCTGTCGGACAAGGATCTCAGTTGATGGAGAAGGTGTACGGGGAGGATGGTGAGGTGGTGTTTGAGGTTGAGGGGGACGGCGGAGCCGGCCTTGAAGAGGCCGGCTCCAGTGGCGCTGAAGGCGCCACCCCCGCCTCCGGCGGGGCCGTCCCCCCACAGGACGAAATCCCTCTCGAAGTAATTGACGAATCAGATAACGGTGAGGATGATACCGCGGATTTCCTGAAGGATCTCCCTCCCGGATCTCTTGATACTCTTTTTGACCCGAGGCTTGATCTGCCTAATTACAAATCGCCGGGTATTGAGCTTCTGGATGATTATAAGGATAAGCGTTTTGAGGTATCCCGCGAGGAGCTTGAGATGAACAAGAGACGTATTGTCAAGACTTTAGGTGATTATAAAATCGGTATAGAGAGGATTACAGCCCGTACAGGCCCCACTGTTACCATGTACGAAATCACACCGTCTGCAGGTGTTAGGATTTCCCAAATTAAACGTCTGGAGGACGATATTGCAATGTCGCTTGCCGCAAGAGGTGTGCGTATTATTGCACCGATTCCTGGTACAAACAGCGTGGGTATTGAGGTTGCCAACTCTAAACCGAGTGTTGTTCCTTTGAAGTCTATGCTTCTTGAGGACAAGTTCCGCAATTCCGGCTTTGAACTCCCGATTGTCCTCGGCAGAACTATATCTAATGAGGCTCTTGCCTTTGACCTTGCCAAGATGCCTCACCTGCTGGTTGCCGGTGCAACCGGTCAGGGCAAGTCTGTGGGTCTGAATGCTATAATTACTTCACTCCTATACACCAAGCACCCTTCCGAGATGAAGTTTGTGCTCATTGACCCTAAGAAGGTTGAGCTCTCGCTCTATTCAAAAATTGAGAACCACTTCCTTGCAAAACTACCTGATGCAGAGGAGGCTATCATTACCGATACTCAGAAGGTTGTCTATACTCTCAAATCTCTTACAATTGAGATGGATGCCCGTTACGACCTCCTTAAGCTTGCGCACGTAAGAAACATCAAGGAGTACAACGAGAAATTTCTCTCAAGGAAGCTGAACCCTCTTAAGGGACACCGCTTTATGCCGTTTATTGTAGTGGTTATTGACGAATACGCAGACCTTCTGATGACCGCAGGCAGAGAGGTTGAGGAGCCGTTAACCCGACTGGCTCAGCTTGCCAGGGCAATAGGTATTCACCTTGTCATTGCAACTCAGCGTCCTACAACAAATATTATCACAGGTCTTATCAAGGCCAACTTCCCTGCAAGGATTGCCTTCAAAGTTATATCCAGCATCGACTCCCGTACCATTCTGGACACCACCGGTGCCAACCAGCTTATTGGAAGGGGTGATATGCTCTTTATGTCCGGGGCCGAACTCACCCGTGTTCAGTGCGCCCTAATCGAAACCAAAGAGATTGACCGTGTAGTCCAGTTCATCAGCGACCAGAAAGGTTACTCATCGGCACACTATTTGCCTGAGTATGTAGGTGAGGAGGGAGAGGCTATGGCCGGGGAGATAGATTTGGGCAAGCGTGATAAGCTCTTTGACGAAGCTGCTAAACTTGTAGTCCAGTATCAGCAAGGTTCCACCTCTCTGATACAAAGGCGAATGAACCTCGGCTACAACCGCGCCGGCCGCATAATGGACCAGCTCGAAGCCGCCGGAATCGTAGGCCCGTCAGAAGGCAGCAAAGCCCGCCAGGTCCTTATCACCGACTTCAACTCCCTCGACCGCATCCTCGCCAGCCTGGATTAGTGTTCAGGTTTGCGATCCCACAGTCGTGGGTTTATGACTCCACAGGCGTGGGTCTATAACCCTACAGTCGTAGGTTTATGACTTCACAGGCGTGGGTGGGACGAACCTCCATGGGCTTGATATAGAGGTGTTTGCAAAATATTTTTTGACACTTTCGATGATTTTATAATTTGTAAGATGATGAATAACAAACATATAGAGGTTCGTCCCACCCATCACCGCAACCTAAATTCCCAGAGCGGTAACCTAAATTCCCAGAGCGGTAACCTGGATTCCCAGAGCGGTAACCTAAATTCCCAAAACGTAGAACTTGGAGTGGAGCGCCTTAACTTCAAGTCTTTAGTTTCATTGTGTTTTCTCTTTGCGGCGACTTTGTTTGGATTTACATCGGCACAAGCCTCAAATAAAACAGCTGATATATTGTTGGCTTTAAGCCAGAATATAAAAAGTGCTCCCTCTATCAGTATGGATTTTGAAATTATGGTGTCAACTACTAAAGTGAAACCATCTGCAACTGGAGTTCCTTCTAGGATTGAGAGTTATTCCGGAGTTGTGCTTGCGGCGGGCGATTCGTATAAGCTTGTGAATCCGCAGTTTGAGCTTTATTGTGATGGGGAGTCTAAGTGGATGGTTAACCACTCTGAGAAGGAGATAACTGTTTTTCATCATGATGCATCACAAACCGACATAGTTGAGAATCCACTGGGATTTTTTACATCGGTTAGCAAAGGGTATGATTATTCGGAAGTGTCTAAAAGAGAGGTTGTTAAAAATATTCATTCACAGATTAATGGAAAGGAGGTTTGGATTATTAATCTTAAGCCTAAAAGCACACTTGCACCATATAAAACAATCAAACTTGGTATTGACCCTGCTACAAATCAGCCACTTCTGGTTACGTACACCTCAAAGGATGATTCGGTCTATACAATTATTATTAAAAAATTCACCCGCCTCGGGCAACAACTTCCCCAATCAACTTTCAGGCTTCCTCAACAAATCCCTTCGGACTATAAAACAAATGATTTGAGATAATTCTAAAGTATCAAGATTAAGTGAATAAATTTTTTAGAATCGATTGACTGATTTCTGGAAATAGACAAATATCTTGTGTAATAAGAAAAAACGAAATTCGGCCCGGCCGGATTTTTTTTTGTATTTGTAACTTCGGGATGTGAAGGAAGTAATGTTATTG
>CAZPRX010000142.1:0-3858 GCA_964588835.1 uncultured Muribaculaceae bacterium | reverse complement strand
ATTTGTATTACTTGAAATTTATTACTGGTCTGGTGGATTTAACATCTGTCAGTTTGAGGATTGTTCTCTCCAGTATTTTCTCTCTCTTTTTCTTTCCCTCAACTTTGACACTCTTCTCTGCGGAGATTTCAATACATTCAATATCCGCCTTCTCTAAAATAGCTTTCATCTTGCCCCCGCTCTTGAGTACAATCTCTACCTCTTTTCCTATGTATTTGAGGTATTGTCGTAAGACCTTAAAAGGCTGGTCCAGTCCTGCTGAAGTAACAGTCAGTGAGTAGTCTTCGTTTTCACGGTCAAACTTCTCCACAATAATGTTATTAATCTCTATGCAGTGAGATAAATCAACCCTCCCCTCAGAGTCAACAGTAACCTCAATGTCATTATCCCTGCTTATCTCTACAGAAACAAGAAACAGTGAATGTGAATCAATGTAGCTATCTATTACCTCTGCTATTTTATCTTTATCTATCATTATTTGATGTAAATGTAATAAATAAGGGGACTTTCGCCCCCTTATCTTCTTTTTCTCTAAATCCGCTGCAAATATAGGTATAATTTTTATACCACGAAAATATTTTTATTTAATACCTTTACTTTATGATAAAACAATACAAAATTATCAACGATCCTGTTCATGGATTTATTAACATACCGGGTGGGGTAATACTTGAAATTATCCAGCACCCTCTCTTCCAGAGGATGAAAGAGATAAAGCAACTCGGTCTTACTAACCTCGTCTACCCTGGAGCGTGTCATACAAGACTTAATCATGCACTTGGGGCAATGCATCTTATGAATGAGGCTGTTAACACTCTTAGAACAAAGGGCGTCTCCATTTCAGAGGATGAACAGGAGCAGGCAATGGTTGCCATCCTTTTACATGACGTAGGTCACGGGCCATTCAGTCACGCCCTAGAACACGTCATTCTTACTGGTGTCTCGCACGAGGAGATAACACTGGTTCTTATGGAGAGAATTAACAGAGAGATGGGGGGGAGAATCTCTAAGGCAATCCAGATATTTAAAGGCGAGTATGAGAAAAAATTTCTTCATCAGCTTGTATCCAGTCAGCTGGATGTGGACAGACTTGATTATCTGAGAAGGGACAGTTTCTTTTCCGGTGTTGCAGAGGGAATGATAGGACATGAAAGGATAATCAAGATGATGACTGTAAGGAATGATAATCTTGTAATTGAGGAGAAGGGGATATACTCAGTTGAAAAATTTCTTATTTCCAGGAGGTTAATGTACTGGCAGGTCTATCTTCACAAAACTGTTATTGCAGCTGAGCAATTGATTGTAGAGATACTCAGGAGGGCCAGGGAACTTAAAGCCTCGGAAGTTGAGATACCTGGTTCTCCTGCTCTGCTCTATTTTTTAGCGAGGAGTATTGATAAATCATCTGCTAATGATGATGAGGTGTTAGATATGTTTGCAAGACTTGATGATTCAGATGTAATGTCTGCTATTAAGCAATGGTCGTTATTTGATGATAGAGTTCTTTCTGTATTGTGCAGAATGCTGGTTGAGAGGAAACTTCCAAGAGTAGAGCTTTCAAATGAGCCGTATGATGGCATAACTTTTGAGACACTGGTTAGTGAAATGGCAAATAAAAGCGGACTCTCAGAGAGGGAGGCCCGATATTTTGTTAAAACAGGGGAAGTACAGAATAAAGGATACGACAGAGGAGAGGAGAACATTAGGATTCTCTCGAAAAACGGGGATGAGGGTGATATCTATGAGATATCGGATATGCTCTCAGCTAAAGCCTTTTCTCAAATAACAAAAAAGTACTTTCTTTGCACCCCTAAAAAATATTATTTCTGATGGAACTTAAGGCCTATGAGATTGCCTCTCGTCTAAACGGAACTGTTGTTGGAAACCCCGATGCTGTGGTTAAATCTATAGCAAGAATTGAGTATGGTAAAGAGGGCACTCTGTGCTTTCTGGCAAATCCTAAATATGAGAACTTTATCTACTCTACAAAAGCGACTATAGTTCTGGTAAACAAGAGTTTTGTCCCTACATCAACAGTTAATGCCACTATGATTCAGGTAGAGAATGCCTATGAATCTGTTGCTGTCATGTTAGATGTATTCAACTCTTTAAAGGAGTCAAACAGATCTGGCAGGTCGTGGAGAGCATCTGTGGCCTGGAGCGCAAAACTGGAGAGGGGGAGCTACGTAGCTTCAGGTGCATTTATAGGAAAAAGGGCCAGAATTGCAAAAGGTGCTCAGATTCTTCCACAGGTTTTTATTGGTAACGACGTTGTAATTGGTGAGGGGTCGGTAATTCATCCGGGGGTGAAAATTTATGCAGGTTGTAAAATCGGTAAAAATTGCATAATTCACTCAAATGCAGTCATAGGTGCAGACGGATTCGGCTTTGCTCCTTCTGCCGATGGTAGTTATAAGAAGATTCCACAGACAGGAAATGTGATTATCGAGGACAACGTGGAGGTGGGTGCAGGTACAACAATTGACAGGGCTACTATGGGTTCTACTGTTATAGGAAAAGGGGTAAAACTTGATAACCTTATTCAGATTGCCCACAATGTTGAGATAGGTGAGAATACTGTTATTGCTGCTCTTACTGGAGTAGCAGGTTCTGCGAAGGTGGGTAAAAATTGTCAGATAGGAGGCCAGGTAGGTATAGCCGGGCATATTACAATAGCAGATAATACAAAAATTGGTGCTCAGGCAGGAATAATGAGCAGTATTAAAAAAGAGGGAGAGGTCCTGATTGGGTCGCCCGCATTTGATGCAAAAGAGTATTTCAGAGCCTACACAGTATTCAAAAAATTACACAAAAATCAATAATTTACTATCTTTGCCAAGTTTTACATATTCAGATTCTCTATGCAAATAAACCAACGCACACTAAAACAATCATATACATTCAAAGGTAAGGGTCTGCACACCGGGGCACATGTTACCATGATTATTACACCCGCACCTGAGAATCATGGTGTAAAATTTAAAAGGTCAGATTTGGAGGGAGAGCCTGTAATTGATGCATTATCAGAATATGTAGCACCTTCAACAAGAAATACAACACTCGTAAAAGGTGATATCTCAATAGCTACACCTGAGCATATTCTCGCTGCTCTTTATGCTCTGGGAGTTGATAACGCTCTTATCACACTAAACGGCCCTGAAGTTCCCATCCTTGACGGAAGTTCAAAGCCTTACACTGACTCTTTTATTGCCGACGGTTTTGAGGAGCAGCAGGCAGAAAGAAGGGTGTTCGAATTAAAGGAGAAGATTGTTGTAAAAGACGAACAAAGTGGAGCAGAGCTGGTAATTTATCCGGATGATGACTTCTCTGTTGAGGTGATGATTGATTTCAACTCAAAGGTTTTAGGACATCAGTATGCCAGATACAAAAGTGATACAGATTTTGCATCACAAATTGCTCCTTGCAGAACATTTGTCTTTTTCCATGAGATTGAGCCATTATTTAAAAACAACCTCATTAAAGGAGGGGACTTAAACAATGCAATTATAATTGCAGAAAACGAGATCCCTCAGAATGAACTTGACAGAATATCTGAGCTCTTTAACGTTAAAAAGCTTGAAAGGGGTTCTGCCGGATATCTGAACCACCTGGAGCTAAATTTTGAAAACGAATGTGCAAGACATAAATTACTTGATGTATTAGGGGATATATCTCTTGCAGGATTTTATTTCAAGGGTAAGGTTATTGCAACCAAACCTGGTCATAAGATAAATACACAACTTGCAGCTCTTTTAAGGAAGGCAGCCAGGGATTATTTTTCAAGACCGATTGCTCCTCAGTTTAACCTGAATGATGAGCCGGTTGTTGATATTAATGGTATAAAAAAACTACGTCCAC
>CAZPRX010000141.1:0-3936 GCA_964588835.1 uncultured Muribaculaceae bacterium | reverse complement strand
TGCAGGACATCTCTCTCCCGTTTTTTACAGTATTCTTGCCAGAAGAGGCTATTTTCCCGTGTCCGAACTGGCCTCTTTCAGGAAACTGGGTTCCAGATTACAGGGGCACCCATCAATAGAGAGAGGGCTTCCCGGAGTACACATGGCATCGGGTTCACTTGGCCAGGGGCTATCTGTCGCTTGTGGAGCGGCATTAACCAAAAGACTGGAGGGTGAGAAAAATTTTGTTTATGTCCTGTTAGGAGACGGCGAGTGCCAGGAGGGACAGATTTGGGAAGGTGCTATGTTTGCAGCCCATCATAAACTCAGTAACCTCATAGCCATTACAGACTGGAATGGTCAGCAAATTGACGGGCCTAACGATAAAGTAATGAGTCTTGGAGACCTTGAAGCGAAATGGAGAGCGTTTGGCTGGGATGTAGTTATTGCAGACGGGCATGATATTGAAGGAATCATTGCCACAATCAAAAGGGCCAAGTCAGAAGTTTCAGATGGAAGGCCAAAGATGTTGCTAATGAAAACTCAAATGGGTAAAGGTGTGGATTTTATGCATGGCACACACCACTGGCATGGCAAAGCTCCCAATGCAGAGCAGACAGAGAAGGCACTATCACAACTTAAGGAGACCATAGGAGATTTTTAACATGAAAGAGATATTTGAAAATACCGGAAACAAAGACACAAGATCCGGATTTGGAGCAGGGCTCCACGAACTTGGCAAGACAAACAAAGATGTGGTAGCCCTTTGTGCAGACCTTACCGGGTCTCTGAAAATGGACGCATTTGCAGCTGAGTTTCCTGACAGGTTCATCCAGTGCGGAATTGCCGAGGCAAATATGATAGGGACTGCGGCAGGATTAGCTGTATCCGGTAAAATTCCATTTGCCGGCTCCTTTGCCGAATTTGTCACCGGCAGAGTTTACGACCAGGTCAGGCAGGTTGTCGCCTACTCAGATACCAACGTGAAGATTTGCGCATCACACGCAGGAATAACCCTTGGAGAGGATGGTGCAACTCACCAGACGATGGAAGACATCGGCCTTATGAGGATGCTTCCAAATCTCACCGTTATCAATCCTTGCGACTTCAATCAGACAAAAGCAGCCACTATTGCAATTGCAGACCTCCACGGACCGGTCTATCTGAGGTTCGGCAGGCCATCTGTTCCTAACTTTACTCCGGCAGACCAGAAATTTGAGATAGGAAAGGCCATTAAAATGGTTGAAGGTAAAGATGTCTCAATCTTTGCAACAGGCCACCTTGTATGGGAGGCTATCCAGGCAGCAAAGACTCTCGAGCTTGAGGGAATATCAGCAGAGGTTGTAAACATACATACCATTAAACCTTTGGACAAAAATGCAGTCTTACAATCAGCAGCAAAGACAGGCGCTGTTGTAACAGCAGAAGAACACCTGATAGCCGGAGGACTTGGAGAACTTGTTGCAGGAGTTCTTGCAACAGAAAGGCGAACACCTCAGGAGTTTGTTGCCGTAGACGATATGTTTGGCCAGAGCGGAGAGCCTGCTGAACTAATGACACAATACAAACTCAATGCTGCCAGCATAGTTGCTGCCGTTAAAAGAGCCATACTAAGGAAATAGTAAAACGCTAAATGACAGATAAGGAGCTTCTGGAATTATACAGAGAGGAGGGCAAAGAGAGCTATGCCTTCAACCTTATTGTCAAGACATACAGCGAAAGACTCTACTGGCACGTTCGCAAGATGGTGGCATCACACGACGATACCAACGACATTATTCAAAACACATTTATAAAGGCATGGGACGCCCTTCCGGAATTCAGGGAGGAGTCCCGCCTTTTTACATGGCTGTACCGAATAGCTACAAATGAGTCGCTTACCTTCCTTAAGAGAAAGAAGACAAGAGCATTCTTTTCTCTTACTGATTACTCCAAACAACTGGAAAACAAACTTGAGTCCGACCCCTACTTTAACGGAGATGCTGCACAAAAGGCACTTCACAAGGCAATACTCAAATTACCAGATAAACAGAGAGCAGTTTTTAACATGAGATATTTTGATGAGTTGAAGTACGAAGAGATTTCAGAAATAACCGGCACATCTGTGGGTGCTCTGAAAGCCTCATACCATCACGCTTTTCAAAAAATCCAACACTCAATGGAAGAACTTTTTTAATCCTTTTGCATTTTAAATAGTCAAAGATGTATGAAAGAAAAATTTAACATGGACAACAGAAATCTGAAGGAGAACCCGTACGGTATTCCTGAAGGTTACTTCAGTTCATTGCAAGACGCAATATCAGATAAAATCTCGGCAAAAGGGCAAAAGCCATCTTTCTGGAAAATTGCCAGACCACAGCTAGCGCTTGTCTCAACATTTGCCGTTGTGTTTCTGATTGCCTACGCCACAATCAACATATTCTCTCCGGATGATAAACAGAATCCACTATCCGGTTCAGAGAATCAGTTAGAGGAGATATACGTAAAGACAAGTTTTGTTGACTTTTACGACTCCTCGTCAGACACCCTTTATACAGAAGACGAACAGGAGGTAGACCCTGAAGAGATAATGGAATACCTTAGCTCTAATACAGGTTTAATATATTTAGCATCAATAGAATAAATTGAAATGAAAAAGTCAGTTTTAACCATACTTTTAGCAGTACTAAGTCTTGCGGTTTACGCACAGCCTCAGCCGCAGAACATGTCTGAATTTCCTCTGGATCAAGACCAGAAGCAGAGCAGGTACGAACAGATTCAGAGCGCAAAAATTGCATTCTTTACAACTGAACTTGAGCTATCTCCAAAAGAGGCAGAAGAGTTCTGGCCTATTTATAACAACTTCTGGAAGGAGCGTGAAAGATCGTACAGAAAGATTCAGGGAAATCTTAAAAATATTGACAAAGCCATATCCGGAGAAGGCAAACTCTCTGATGCAGAACTTAAGTCTCTTATGGAGAAATATATTACTGAATTCTCTACAGAGGGTGAAATTTACAAAAACTTCCACGCACAGTTTTCAAGAATCCTTCCTCAGGAAAAGGTAGCAAAGATTTACGTTACTGAAGAAAAATTCAGAGTTAAGATGATCCATCAACTCAGACGCGGCAGCGGACCGGGAGGACAAGGTCAGAACTTAAGATAAAAATCGGAAGTAAGTTTACGATACTCTTCTGAGAATAAACCATTGGGGCTCTTCTGTACGGAGAGCCCTTCTTCATTTATGCCCCCCCTGCTAACTCGGGAAAACTCCATCATTACCCTTTTGGGCGCATCACCCTCTATAGTACTAACCCGGCATATCCTTACCAGGAAAAAGCCCTTTGCAGAGGCAGCTGCCATAAACTCTCTCTCTGCCTCAATTGGCAGAATTACAGAAAGAGTACCCTCTTCTGAAAGCAAATCTGACGAGCAATCCACCAACTCATTAAACGACAGGCTGTCCGTATGCCTTGCATTGCTCCTTCTGCTGCATGGAGCCTTTAACGAGTTGTTAAAATACGGAGGGTTTGAGACTATAAGATTCCACTTGGCAGATGATGAGAGTTTAAACTCCCTTAACGAAAGAGGCAATGATTCTAAATCCTCTCCCCATGGAGACTCTCTGAAATTATCCCCAGCCTCTGCAGCAGACGGAGTATCCGGGTCGACACCCTTAATTTCAGCCTTAACTCCATTTGATGCCAATCTCTGGGCAACCATAAGAGCAATAACCCCGGTACCGGTCCCCACATCAAGAACTTTGAAAGATTCATCCCTTACACCGGCAGATGGCAAACAGCACCACGCACCAAGAAGCACCCCATCAGTGTTTACCTTCATGGCACTCCGCTCCTGCGTAACCGCAAATTTTTTAAAGAAGAAACGACCCATCTTTCATCTCCATGATTCTGTCGCTCATAGCAGCCAGATCCCTGTCGTGGGTAACAATAATAATGGTTTGACCATATTTCTCTC
>CAZPRX010000140.1:0-3980 GCA_964588835.1 uncultured Muribaculaceae bacterium | reverse complement strand
AGAATAATTATGCAGATTCATAATATCAGAATCTGATAGCTTATTCTCTTCCGGATGAGCAATAAGTTCTTTTGCGCCGTTGATAGCCCTAGTGCATCTGTCAATTGTCTGGTAACCCATTGTCCATGCATCTCTAAGCTCTGCATTATCTTCATTGATACTCCATCCATTGATTGCCACAAAATGGCCGGATGAAGCACTTGCCAATGATACATCTGCAGACATATCTCCTATTGCAACAACATTCCTTCCCCAAAATTGATATCCGCCAACAGAGTTGTATGCACCATGCATCCCATTTAAGACATCCTGAGGAGAGTCAAAAGCTTTATCTGTTGGAATAGAGGAAGAGGGACTAGTCTCAAGGCTGCACCCTGAAGTACAGAGAGCCAGCGTAAATAACAATATATATGTTAGTCTCTTTTTCATAAATTAAAAATATTAATCAATTAAAAACCAAATTTAACTCCAAGCATATAGTTTCTTGGAAGTGGATAGTTCCACCACTGGAAACCGTTCGCACCTATTCCTGAAGGATCAAAGCCCCTGTAATTGCTACTGCTGAAAGTGTAAATATTATCAGCACTTAATTGAATTCTAAGTGACTGCATTCCGATTTTATTCACAATACTTTTTGGAAGTGAATAACCCAGTGTTAATGATCTTATCTTTAAGTAAGAGGCATCCATCAGGAACCTGCTTGAGTGTGAATGTTCATTCCGTCCTGATATAAATGCGACCATAGGAACCTCGGCAATATCACCAGGTTGCTTCCACCTGTTGTCATAGATATAATTTGTAAAGTTGTCTCCGAATGAATTACCTACTTGTTCGTCATATCTGAGGTTGTTACCGTAAATTTTACCTCCAAGTGAATAGTTTAACTGGAAACCAAAATCAAAACCTTTCCAGCTGAATGAACTCATCAATCCACCCTGGAAATCAGGTGATGCTTTGCCAAGATACCTCTTGGCTGCTGCATTATAATTATTGGTAGTCTCATCCCCCGTTTCATTCAGATACCACAATCCAACTCCTGTTTCAGGATCAACACCTGCCCACTCTTTCATCTTGAATGTGTATAAATCTCTGCCTGGTTCAATGATAGTTTGAACAGTTGTTATAGGAAGATCTGTACTTAATTTCTTGACTGTGTTAATATTTTTAGCTCCATTTACAGTAACATTCCATTTAAGATCTTCTGTTTTCAAGATATCTGCGCTTAATGAAATTTCAAATCCTTTGTTTTCTAGCTCACCTACATTCTGGTATATCTCAGTCATACCTGTTGTAATTGAAATAGGAACAGAGAATACCATGTCTTTTGTTCGATGGTTGTAGTAATCTGCAGAAATGTTGATTCTGTTGAAAAGACTCAAATCAACACCTACATTAAGCTTAGCTGTTTGCTCCCATTTAAGATCTGGATTACCAATTTGCAATCTTCCGCTGCCCGGCAAGCTGTTATAGTTCTCACCAAATCCGTAAAGGTCATTTGAAGCATACCAGCCTGTACCCACCTGCTGATTACCTGAAGTTCCGTAACTTGCTCTTACCGTAGCATCTGTGAGCCAGTTGTCAAGACTCTTCATAAAAGATTCATTTGACAACCTGTATTTTGCTCCAACAGACCAGAAAGGGGCCCACCTGTTATTTTCACCAAATCTTGAAGATGCATCATACCTAAAACTTCCTGACAGATAGTATTTATTTGCATAACTATACTCTGCCCTGGAGAAGTATGAGTTTAAAACAAGACTCTCATTATCTGTTGAAGCAGAACCCGGAGTTGAAGCATTGACTACATCCGGTAAATACTCCACTGGATAATTAGAACCGGCAAGATATGTGCTCTTATAGTCTGTTCTCTGACCCTCCTGACCAACTAAAATGTTGATATTATGATCCTCAAACTGCTTAATATAGTTTAGGGTATTACTAACTGTCAATAATATTTTACTTGAGAAAGCATTTTCACCACGTCCTTTCAATGAGAGTCCCTGAGGCTGAAGAAATGACCAGAAACCAAACTCATCCAGAAGATATGCATCTGCTCCGGCTCTTGACATAAAATAAAAATTATCAGTCAGGTTAATTTGTACATAAGGAGATATAATGGCTCTGTATTGCTTTGCAGTGTTTTTATCTCCATATTTACTTCTTTGTGCAACAGGATTATATCCATTATTAGTGTTGAAATTCCAATTTCCGTATTCATCATATACTGGTGATATAGGAGACTGCATCATTGCCTGAGTGATAGGATCTGAGAAGTATCCACCACCGCTTCCCATATTAATTTTTGAATAACTGAAATTTGAATTAATACCAAACTTCACAAACTTTGAAGGTTGCTGATCAAAATTGAATCTCATAGTGATCCTTGAATAGTCTTTGCCCCTGATTATTGCCTTGTTATCCATGTAGTCAAGTGCAAAATAGTATCTAGCAGATTTTTCGTCTGCACCACCACCACTTAAATCAAATGAGTAATTCTGAATATAACCTTTTCTTGACACCTCTTTAAGCCAGTTGGTATTCGCCATACCCTCTTCTGAGGTATCAAGCCCTGTATACCATGTAATGAATTCTCTTGCGCCAGCCTGATTATAAGGAAGATTCAGACCATAACCACTATTATAATAGTCAAAATATGAAATTTTTCCCAGAGAAGAGGCATAATTATGACCATTAAGTAAAGCCTCCTCAGTAAGTTCCATATATTTATCTTTATCAAGTGTCAGGTATCTTTCAGGAATATTTGGAAGAGTTTCAAAACCTGCTTTTGCAGAGAAGTTTACTAAAAGCCCGCTCTTACCACGCTTGGTAGTAATTAGTATTACACCATTAGCAGCCCTGGCTCCGTAAATTGAGGTAGCAGATGCATCCTTTAAAACAGTAATGCTCTCAATATCTTCCGAACTTATTGTTGACAATGGAGATATTTGTGCACCTTCACTGCTTCTCATACCATGAACCTCGCTCTCCATAGGAATTCCGTCAATAACATAAAGTGGATCGGTTCCGGAATTAAGTGAGTTTTTACCTCTGATAAAAATCTGAGATGGTGCGCCTGGCTGACCTGACAAAGTATACATTTGCAAACCTGGTACAACACCTTGAATTGCCTTTATGGGATTTGACTCAAATTTATTTGAGATGTTCTCCGAATTTACTGCCGATGCAGCTCCTGTAAATGCTTTCTTTGTTGTAACACCATAACCCGTGACAATTACCTGATCAAGAATTGTAGTCTCTCTGTCAAGTGTTACGTTAATAACATTAGATCCGGAGGTAACAACCTCTTTTCTTGAATAACCAATAAATTGGTAGACAAGTGTTGAGCCTTGAGGTACATTGTTAAAAACATATTTACCATCATAATCTGTACTAACACCATTAGTAGTACCCTTAATTACTACGGTTACACCTATCATAGGCATACCGTCTGTTACATCGGTAACAGTACCTGTGATGGTTACAGGTTGAGCAAAAAGGACGCTTCCAAGCATAAGTGAAAACGTCGCTAAAAGAAATCTGATTTTTTTCATTTAGAAAATTTTTTGTTAATAATAGTTTGTTTAGATAAAAGCATTTTCCAAATGTAAAAACCGTGATTTTCGAAAAAAAAGATATAATAGGGAATGTGCGTTTTATTGGGTTGAACACATTTTTTTTGAAACTAATTGATAAAAATTGAAATATTCCATTTAAAACGAATAAACATCCATTCAATTGACATATTCACTAGCTCGGCAAGATTCTCTTGAGCTAAAAACCAGAAATGATAATCTTTGTGGGGAGGTACCTAAGGCAATCAATTGTGCTATGTGCTTCTTAATTTTTTATTTAGTTTTAATATTAGGTTAGAACTCTTTGGGAATTTTGATAACAAATAAATTCTCAAAGAGTTTTTTACAGCCCACCCCTCTCCTTTCGTGGTGCCTCGTCCCTCTCTCTGTTTACTAAAACCCTCTCTT
>CAZPRX010000139.1:0-4002 GCA_964588835.1 uncultured Muribaculaceae bacterium | reverse complement strand
CCACAAGCAGTGGTTTGAAGAGTGCAAAGTTTACAAGGCTGAATGCCAGTCCAAGAATACTGAGTAAAAGGTATGATGGCCAGTAATACCGGTGCGGCTTTGCGTATGCAAGCAGTCGTTTGAACGTTTTCATTGTTTTTTGCTCTCTTCGTAATCTACATATTCACCAATATCACTATCGACAATCTTGTCTCTTCTGACATCATCGCTTACAATAGTACCATCCTCCTCTCTAATCTTCTTCCCTCCCTTGTGACCTTTATTTGCAAAGGCATCAGAGTTCCCTGCAAATTTTGATAGTTTTCTTCTTACCCACCATGTAAGCAGTAGCGGCAAGAATCTCACCAAGAGAAAAATAATCAGTACCGTAAAAAATAAAAAAGTAATGAAACCTTCCATCTATCTCCTCTTTTTCAATTTTTTAATATCACCTGTCTCCAGGTTCATTTTTATATCTGCCCCATCAGATCTGCGAACCTCAATTTCATTATCCGATACTCTCTTTACAGGAGTATTAGGCAATAAACTTTGAGTTCCCAGAACACTAGTAATCTCAAGGCCGTTAATTGTATAAATTCTTGTTTTAACTTGAGTTCTCAAAATCCAGTAAAGGTTTCCTCCTGTCTCCATAAGTTCAGGGAAATCCTTGATTGTCTCCTCTACTGAAATATCTTTCCACGCCTCAAGTGGTTTGCACTCTCTATCGTACAGGCTAAGGGAATTATCTGTATGAAGAAGCATTATCATATAGGAATCTGATGTCTTGTACACTTTAGGTCCAAGTTCAACAAGCCTTGAGACTCTCTTAGGGAATGGATTTATATATCTGCCTGTCCTGTCAAGAAGGTATACAATATTCCCACTTGCAAAAAGCATTTGAAGTTTTCCGTTATTATAAAAATCTACCTGTTCCACAAATCCTCGCAGAGGAGTCTCAAATGGAATTGCCCAAATTCCTTTTAGGTCTTTATCGGCAAGCTGAAGTCTGTAGTTTTTCAATTGAACAAGGTACTCCTTCTCTCCCGTATCAAAATTTCTCAACTCAAATGGCCCTTCTGGTATTTTTACAATACTGTCCAATTGCCAACCGGCTGGTCCTTCTTCACTTTCATCAACTGGTGGAACCGGCAGTTTCTCGAGGTTTCTTGAGTAGAACAACAACTGAAATGAGAGGCGGTCTTTGTCAGGTGTTATGGAATATCTTACAATACCCAGGTTTCTCTTGCTTATTGTCTCTTTAATACTTGCAGAGATACCCTTATTAAAGAATGTGGCTATTGAGTCCTGCATTCCTGTATAGTTAAGAGTTACTGAAAACGGAACACCCTGTGATTTTATCTCTCCCGCAGCAGGTGTCTCAGAGAGGAAATTAGCCATTGAGAACTTTGATGTTCGTCCACTGAGAAATTCCTCCAGAATGTTTTTTGACCCTGTAATTGTCCACTCTCCTAAACGAAGCATATACTCCTCGCCATTAGAAGCAAACAGAGAGCCAGTAAGTTCGCTTATCAATCCCGGATTCTTGTTTATAATTATTGAATCCCTTATTTCTGTATCAGATGAGAACAGTGTCCCGGTAAGTCTCTTAAATAAATTGTCTTTTGAATGTCTGTAAAGAGTTACCCACTCTAAATTCCCTCCAAACGGAATTGCGGCCAGAGCCAACTCTTCAATTGACGATGATTTTAGCCACTCAGAGGCTCTCCCCCAAACTTCTGAATTCAATCTCTTTGCGAGCTCCCTGTACTCTCTGATTCCTTCAGTGTTAAAATCAGCATCCTTAGGAGAGATGACAAAAAGAGCATAAGTATTATGCGGAACTATAAATTGTGCCTCCGATTCTTTTCCGTCTGTCCACTTAAGTGCCGAGGCGTAATTCCCTGCTCCTCTCTGATTATAGGCCACCCCTTCAAACAAAACATAATTCTGATTGAATGTGGCGTTCATCACACTCCATGATGAATACCTGGAGGCAAAATCAGCATATTTGAGGTATTTTGATGAAGCCAGTCCTGAAAACAGCTTCCCCAACTGTATATGATTTACAAATAGAATATTATCTTCAGCAACTGTTTCAACGGCTATCTCTGCAAAATCTGTATTATCAAGAATTGATCCGCCGGAATTAAGATGTCTCACAGATGCCTCTACAAGTAACGGAGATGTAGATGCAAGTAAGTAATCCTTGTGTATAGTGATAATTGCCCCTGAGGAGTTATAGAGGGTTGCCCCGTTAAAAATCCTGTATGTTCCAATATTTCCATCTGTAAGTCTCTCAATTAGATTTGATTTTGAGTTACTGTCCAGATTTAGTAAATCTACACAAATGAGTACTGAAACTTCATTTTTACCTGAATAGTGGAGCGATGCAAGCAGATCTGAGTTTCTAAGTGATTTGAAAATCTCTTCGCTTTTTGATAAAAAGGTAAGTCTGTTAGAAATTTTGAATAGTCCGCTCTGCTGATTAAATAATGTCGCAAAAGGGTGCATTGCAGACAAAGCGCTTTCTGCCATTATCTCTGGTGAATTAAACACCCAAATGCCTATTGCATCAACGGGTACTGCCTTAAGAGTTCTGAATGATTCGGCAACATACTCAGAGACCTTATTATCCTCTTTATTTTTTTTAAAAAAAAACAGCACAGAGATTCCTGCCACTGTTATAATGGCAATTACAGCAAAAAGATAGACTTTCTTGATATGGAACATAGCCCACAAAGTTATTAAAAAACTGTATCATCCTTTTACTATATTTGTTCATTCTTTAACAATTAAGTAACACATAATATGTATTCATCGTTAAAATACAACATCAATCCTCTTGTAGAGCATCTGGAAAAACTTCCAGAAACCTTTACAAAAAAAGACATCCTGCAATATATAACAGATAAGGGTATCCGAATTATTAACTTCAGGTATGTTGCAGCCGATGGTCGGCTCAAGACCCTAAACTTTCCAGTGACTAGCCTTGATTATGCTGAATCGGTTTTAACATACGGAGAGAGAGTCGATGGCTCCAGCCTGTTCCCTTACATTGAGGCAGGATCAAGTGACCTCTATGTTGTGCCTAAATTTTCAACTGCATACGCAGACCCTTTTTCTGAAATCCCGGCCATTGGATTGCTCTGTTCATATTTTACTAAGGATGGAGTGCCTTTAGAGAGCTCCCCAGAGTATACATTACATAAAGCCTCGCTATCATTCAAAAAGGCAACCGGATTGTCTTTTGAAGCGATGGGAGAGCTTGAGTTTTATATTTGCGACCATGCGGATTCACTTTTCCCGACTCCCAATCAAAGAGGTTACCATGAAGCAGAGCCATTTACCAAATTTGAGCACTTCAGAACTGAGGCTATGACGCTGATTGGACAAACCGGCGGACAAATAAAATATGGACATTCAGAGGTAGGCAACTTCACGCAGGATGGAAAAATTTATGAACAAAATGAAATTGAATTCCTTGTCTCTCCAGTAGAGTCTGCGGCCAATCAGCTTGTAATGGCAAAATGGATTATACGGACTTTAGCATATAAATATGGCCTTGATGTGACTTTCGCACCTAAAATCACAGTAGGTAAAGCCGGAAGCGGTCTTCACTTCCATACCAGGATGGTCAAAGATGGAAAGTCAGTAATGACAGATCAGGGGACTCTATCAGAAACAGCAAAAAGAGCTATTGCCGGATACATGAAATGCGCCTCATCTCTTACATCATTCGGTAACACAAATCCCACATCATATTTTCGCCTTGTTCCTCATCAGGAAGCCCCTACAAGTATATGCTGGGGTGACAGAAACAGGTCTGTTCTGGTAAGAGTGCCACTTGGCTGGACAGGTGGTCATGATATGTTATCTGTTGCAAATCCTCTGGAAAGCTCAAGAAATGCATCTATTCCGGACAAGCAAACCGTTGAGATGAGGTCACCTGATGGTTCTGCTGACATTTACATGATGCTTGCAGGGCTTGTTGTCGCTGCAAGAACAGGATTTGAAAGTCCCGAT
>CAZPRX010000138.1:0-4006 GCA_964588835.1 uncultured Muribaculaceae bacterium | reverse complement strand
GATAAAGTCGTTGCAGCTCTAACGGAACCGCTAACAGAGGAAGAGAAGAATCCTAATATGCGCTTTGTTGAAAACAGAGTTATCCTAATGTTTGAAGACAATAAGGAGCTTACTGAATTTTGCGAAAAGAGGGGACTGCTGTGGAATGAGCATCAATCTCTTTTAAAGAAGATTCTGGCATCAATCACCGCTTCTGATTATTACACTGAGTACATGGAGAGTTCTGAGTCATCATTTGAAAATGACCTTGCCTTTTTGATAAAATTATTTGAAGAGGAGTTAGATGAGAACGACGAACTTCATGCAATTCTTGAGGATTTATCTTTGTATTGGATTGACGAACTAGAGTATGTAATAAATGTGATAACAAAAAGGATATCCACACTGAAGGAGAGCTCCAGAGTTAAACATCCGTCATTATTCCTGAAGGATGATGACAAAGATTTCGCAAAAAAATTGATAGAAAAATCAATGCTTAACTACTTTAAGTACATTGAGCTTATGAGCGGATACCTTCAGAATTGGGATAAAGAGAGATTAGCTGCAACAGATACAACTCTCATAGTTATGGGTATTGCTGAAGCTGTTGAATTTCATGATATTCCCGTAAAGGTGACTATTAACGAATATGTTGAATTATCTAAGTATTTTAGTACTCCTAACAGTAAAGTTTTTGTAAACGGGATACTGGATAAGGTAATTGTTGGACTTACTGCTGAAGGCAAGATTGAGAAGAGGGGAAGAGGTTTGGTGGGTTCACCAGAATGATTAATTTTGTAACAAATTAAACAAACAGATAAAATGAATTTTTTAACTTTTTTACAGGCACAGCCTGCTGCTGCAGGATCGAACTGGACTTTTCTTATAATGATGGGTCTGATCTTCGTTGTGATGTATTTCTTTATGATACGTCCACAGCAGAAGAAACAAAAGGAGCTTGTTAAGTTTCGCCAGTCCCTAAAAAAGGGTGATAAAGTGATTACTGCAGGCGGTATTTACGGAAGAGTTGCCGAGGTTAACGATAATGAAAGTTTTATTCTCCTTGAAGTTGACAGCAATGTTAAGATTAAGGTTGACAAATCGTCTATTGTTAAGGATATTACTGATATCCCTCAGAAATAACTCAAAGGCTTTATCATGATAAAGCTTAAGATATTTAATATCTCCTACGAAAGGGGCAGACAAATCTTATTGTTTTTGTTCTGTCTCTTTCTTGCTTTTATAATATGGTCAATACACAAATTATCAGAAAACTACACTGTTTATATGCAATATCGTGTAGTTGCAGAAGCAGGTCTTGAGGGCAGAACTTCTGAATCGGACTCTGAAAATCTGTTGATTGTAAGGGGAAAGGCTACCGGCTTTTACATTTTACAACATCGGTTTACCTCTAATGAGAGCAGAGTCAGAGTTTCAGCTGAAAGAAGAGTTTTTAGAAAAAGAGAGGGGGTTAAGGATGGCTTCTTTGTTTTGGTTAAAGATGTTAATGATAAGCTTATTCAGTCGTTTGGAAACGCTGTTTTTGTTGAGTCCTTTGCAACAGACACTCTATTCTTTATATTCCCGGGCCAGACAAATAAAAAGGTTCCTGTAAAGGCCAATTTCTCAATAGCCTTCTCACCTCAATATACTTTTGGGTCTAAGCCTAAAATTACACCTGATTCAGTAATTCTTTATGGTGAGAGTTCTCTCTTGTCTCAGATAGATTCTGTTGTTACTAAGCCTGTCAAACATGAAAACCTCTCGCTTTCGTTAGAAGGTATGGCTGAACTGGTACCTATAAACGGGGTGCGTTTTTCTCAGCCGGACATAAGATTTTCTCTTGACGTGGTAAGATATGTGGAAAAAAGTCAAAAAATTCCCCTTGTTTTCATTAACTTACCCCAAAATGTCAACTTAATGGCCCATCCATCTGAAGTAATGTTTTTTTACAGTGAAAAATTTGGTCAAGAGCCTGTAGAACAAGGATCTTTTATTTTGGAGATTGATTTTCGTGAATATGAATCTTCTGTTAATGGAGTTGTTAAGGTTAGGCTTTCAGGAGAGCATAAGGAAATTTTATCGTGGAGAGCGGATCCCCCTTTTGTTGAGATTAAAAGTGAAATTGCTGATTCTCTTAAATAATATAACATGTTTTGTTTTGCCGTTACAGGTGGGATAGGAAGCGGTAAGTCGTATCTTGTACGACTTATGTCATCTCTTGGTTTACCGGCATATATAGCAGATTTGAGAGCAAAAGAGTTATACAGGACAAATTTCAAACTCGTAAATAATCTGGCGGAACTTCTTGGAAAGGAGATTATATCTGAAGAAGGTATAAGAAAAGATGTAATGGCATCCAAGATATTCTCAAATCCAGATTTGCTTAATAAGGTGAATTCTATTGTTCATCCTGAGGTGTTAAAAGATTTCTGTCTGTGGAGAGATGAGAGAGAGTGTGAAGGGCACACAGCCGTAATTTATGAATCTGCAATATTTCTCGAGACTCGCAGATTTCATTCAATTGCTGACAAAGTAATAGTTGTTGTTGCACCAGAAGAGGAGAGGATACGAAGAGTGATTAAGAGAGATTCAATTTCTGAAGAGTTGGTAAGAGAGCGGATGGCCAGACAATGGAGTGACGAGAAAAGAGTTAAAATGGCAGATTTCGTTATCTTTGCAGATGGAAAAAGGGCAATTATGCCTCAGGTTATGGAAATTTTAAGTCAAACAGGTATTAAACCAACAATTTAATGGGTTACGGAAAATGGATTACAGGGGCTCTTGGATGGGCTCTTGGGGGGCCGATTGGGGGCTTGCTCGGTTTTGCACTGGGCTCTTTTTTTGATAAGGGAGAGACAACCGGCTTAACTGGGGGAGGAAGAACTGCATATACCGGAGCAGAGCAGCGAAACAGCTTTATGGTATCACTTCTGGTGCTCTCATCTGCCATTATGAAGGCGGATAAAAGAGTTCTCAAGAGTGAGCTTGATTACGTAAAGAGATTCATTTCGGAAAACTTTGGAGAGGATGCAGCAGCAGAATCGGTTTTGCTATTAAGGGATCTGTTAAAACAGGATGTCAACATTGAGTCTGTTTGTGCTCAGATAAGAGCCAATACGAATTCTGCAACAAGATTGCAATTGCTTCATTACTTAACAGGAATTGCAAGGGCAGATGGAGATGTAAGCAGTGATGAGCTGTTAATGCTGAGAAAAATCTCAGCCTCACTCTCGATTCCATTTCAGGATGGTGAATCCATATTTGCAATGTTTGATAAGGGTGTTGATGCCGCATATCAGGTACTTGAGATAGATAAAAATGCATCTGATGAAGAGATAAAAAAAGCTTACAAGAGGATGGCAATAAAACACCACCCTGATAAAGTTTCAAGCTTGGGGTCAGATGTCCAGAAATCTGCTGAGGAGAAATTCAAGAAGATTAATGAGGCTTACGAAAAAATTAAAAAAGATAGAGGAATAGTTTAATAATCAAAAGTATAGTTACAGGATGAAGACTAATTTACAGAAAATATTGACCGTATCCGGTTATCCGGGACTTTTTAAATATGTTGCTCAGGCAAATTCGGGAGTGGTAGTAGAGGCAATTTCTGACAAGAAGAGAATGGTATGCGGAATGAGTGCCAAACTCTCTTCTTTGTCTGATATATCTGTCTTTACAGATGAAGGAGATGTAAAGCTTCAGGAGCTCTTTGGGAAAATGAAAAGCAATCTTGGCGAAGAAAACGCTCCTTCCGGTAAATCAGATCCGGCAAAACTCAAATCTTTTTTTGAAGAGGTTCTTCCGGATTATGATCGTGATCGATTCTATATATCACATATGAAGAAAGTTGTTGAGTGGTACAATAATCTCAAGGAGTTTGAATCACTTGATTTTGTAGTTGAGGGAGAAGAGGAATCTGCTGAATGACTGTAAGAAAAATTCAGCTGGTTACCCTTGGCTGCTCGAAGAACAGAGTAGATTCAGAGCACCTTTTAAAACAAATCTTCGACTCGGGTATTGTCAT
>CAZPRX010000137.1:0-4010 GCA_964588835.1 uncultured Muribaculaceae bacterium | reverse complement strand
GAATGACAAAGATAATAAATAAAACATATCTCGCAAGTAATCAGGGAGAACAATTAAATTATTTAGTAACTTGACGCCATAATTCTAAATATTCAATCCAATGAGTAGTGAAATTGAAAAACTTTCTCCTTCAAGACAAACTGCTGTCAAAGTGATTTTCGAAGCATTCAAGATCCTGAAGGCCGCAGGTGGTAGTATGCCTGGTAAAGAGGTAGTAAACAAGATTAGGGAGTCTGTTGAATTATCTGAATGGGAGAAAGAAATATACGAAAAGACAGGATATGTTAGATGGGAATCAATCCTACATTTCTTCACTATTGACACAATGAAAGCTGGATATTTGAGGAAAAACAAGGGCGTGTGGTATCTAACAGATGAAGGAGAAAAGGCTATCCAAAAAGGGCCTGTGAAATTACTTGAAACAGCCTCCCAACTATACAAACATTGGGCTGAAGATAATAAGCAGAAGAAAACTAAAGGCGAAGAAGAACCAACAGAACTTGATTTAGACAAAAGTCAAACGATTAAGGCAAGCTTAGACTCGTTGCGTGAAGAAGCAAAGGCAGGAATAAAAGACTTCATCAGGAGCAAAAATCCTTACGAGTTTCAAGATATGGTCGCCGCTCTTCTCCGTGCTATGAATTATCACACTCCTTTTGTTTCACCAAAGGGAAAAGATGGAGGTTTAGATATCATTGCATACAATGACCCACTTGGTGCAACTGCTCCAAGACTAAAGGTTCAGGTAAAGCATAGGCCCGACACATCAATACCAGTAGATGATATAAGAAGTTTGACTGGACTACTAAACAAAGATGGAGATATTGGATTGTTCGTAACATCTGGTACTTTTACCTCTGAGGCAGAGCGTTCTGCAAGAGAGAGCCATCGGCATATTCGCCTTCTTGACATTGATACATTTATTGACCTTTGGCAAGAATTCTATTATAAGATGACTGACGATGACAAGAATATGCTCCCTCTACAACCAATCTATTTTTTAGGTAGCAATGAGTAATTCTTAATATCATGGACATTGAGAAAAAGAGGAGAAATAGGGATAACTTCCTCTTAAGGTTGTACATGTTAGCTGATGGAAGTACTAACAAGTCTTTCATAATGTATGATATTGGCAGAGCTTGTGGTATATCAGATGAGGAAACTGATGATATTGCAAGCTACTTTTCATCCAAAGCATACATCAGGATTCGCACAAAAGACAGGGACATAAACCTTCTCACTCCTGGCGTAGATTATATTGAAGATTTATATTTATCAAGCCAAAAGGTTTTTAATGAAAGGCAAACTAAAAGAGTTGTAAAAAGGATTAACAAGATTCTTAAAAAAGAGAACAAGGAGTTTCAATTAAACCCTGACGATTTCCTCAAACTGCATCAAAGTAAATATGAGGTTACTAAATTCAATTTAGGGAAATCAGTATTTAACTCTCTTATTGAAAATGGCCTTTATGACCTTGTTAAGTATTCTGCTTTTATTGCAGCTAAATCAATATTTGGATTTTAACCCAAGTAATCAATAATATTTCTTCCTGTAATCTAAATAAATGAATTGCTATGGAGCCTCTAAATCTTTATCAAATAATTGATGTTGTAATTAAATTAACTGCGGGTGTTTTTATTGTTATATACCTAAACAACAGAAACAATAACGTAAAAAAGAAGGAGATATTATACAATCTTTCTCTAAACTTGATGGAAACACACCATGGAATTCTGGCAAATATCAGGAATTCTACAAAGTATGTTTTATTGAATGCAACATATGAATACTCTCGAACAACTAGCAATTACACCGAAGAGGAGATTAAGTTTATAAAAGAATATAGCCAAAAATACCAAAAAGCATCAGAGGTTTTGACGGATAAAATTGATGAATTTGAAAGAGTTGTTGAAACTATAGAATTAATCCTTGGCAAGCAGACTAAGACTGCGAAATGGAAAGATATCAGAAAAAAAGCAAAAAGGGCACTCATTGAACGCTATACATATATTGAATACAATAGTGCCACCGAGGAAATTTATAATGTAGCTGGAGATAGTATTGGGCCTTATATTCTAGAACAAATTGAATTTTTTCATCTTAACATAATTACTAATGATGAATTAATAGTTAATATTGAAAATAAAATTGATTTAAAAATTAATGACTTTTTAATAAAGAAATTTCAAGAATTGAAAACAGTAGATAAGTATACCAAACAAATTTTTAGAAGCATTGAAAAACTATAATTTATCAAACATTTACTGAGCAATTTCCAAAACAAAAACACCTGCCACTCCTCAGAATGACAGGTGTTCTTATATTATAGCCTTGACTAAACTACTGGTTTCTTCCTCTTAAAGACAACAGTCCTGCTGTCCAATCTCACAGGGTGAAGTCCTTCAAGTGAGCCATATTTCCGTAGTTTCAATGCTTGTTGCCTACACTTTAGTAAGTCTTCTGGTAAGGCTAAATTCAATTGGTCTTTCATACTCTTTACGATTAAATTAATTGGTTATTAAATCAATCCTTCATCGGCAAAACTGAAATATTCTTTTGAAGTGCAAATGATATGGTCAAGAAGAGTGATGTCAAATAACGAACAGGCATCCTTCAAAGTATTGGTTGCTGTCTTGTCTGTTTCTCCTGGCTTCGCATTACCGCTTGGGTGGTTGTGAGAAAGGATGATGGAGGAAGCGGCACATTTCAGAGCAGTAGCTACAATCAACTTATTGTCTACCACTGTTGCATTGATACCGCCCTGACTGACCTTAAACCATCCTATCGTGTTATTTGCCCTATTAAGGAACAAAGCAATGCAGGTTTCATTTAACTCAATTGTATCTTGGTCATACAACTCCTTCAGGAAGTAGTATGCGTCTCTTGAACTCATTATCTGAACCTTCTTTATCTCTCCAGTCTTATACTTCAGGGTTATCTCTGGGATTGAGCCTTTGTACTTTTTCATTTCTTATCCTCCCATTAAGACATTAGTAATGATTTAAGCTCTTCCTCTCTCCTCTTCGGGAACACCCATCCTGAACCGCACCATAGCCTGAAATTGAATCTACCTCCCAACTCTTTGAGTTTATCCTTCACTGGCTTGGTATCTCCTACCACTACCAGTGCTTTTGTAGAGTATTCAATCAACTTCAGGTTCTTCCCTTCAGCAATAGGCTCTACTTGGAGTAAGTCCTCTTCCTTCTCTTTCTCAATCTTGATCCTGAACGGTTGATTCCATTTGCCTATAGCAAAGTGGCAATAGAAGTTCACACTGAAGTAATCTGACATTATATCTGAATCGTCATAGTTGTAAGTCATTAGATATTCATACATATCTGCAATTACCATCTTTGCCTCTTCTGTGAGCCTATCATCTTCTTTTATGTAGTATTGGTTTAATTGGAGATAACCGCTCTCACTCTCTTCTTTAAACGCTTGGAATGGTGATGACATAAGGTGGATATAGATTGACCTATACCCATCCTTTGTTACCGAAAATGTGCATTCTGGGTACTTATCCTTTGCATAAGCTCTTACCCTTGCTGCGATGTCTTTTAACGACAATTTTGAGTCGTAATTCTGTCCTTTGAATGTTGTGTCTGTCATAAACTGAAATGTTTGAAATGGTTAGTAAATGTCAAAATCGCTGACGCCTCTTGTCTGAAATGCTGATTCAAGTTCCATAATGAAATCCTCTCTCTCATCCTCTGTCCCGGTATGGGTTATTGCCCATACATTGGTGCTTATCTGTTTCAACTTGCTTCTCAAGAATCTATCATCTGAAATGATGTCAAATGCTCTTGGCGTCTCTCTCAATGCTACCTCAAGTGTTGTCATAACTTCGTGATTAGATGGATTTAGCATAGTCTCTTAATATCTTCACTTCTCTCTTTGTCAGACTGCCTAACTTGAAGTGGAAGGAGATAATCTTCTCAGGGTCAAATGCCTTCTTAATCTCCGAGAGAGGTTTGCTGAATAGTTCTGAATAGTAGTCCTGACACTTTTCA
>CAZPRX010000136.1:0-4050 GCA_964588835.1 uncultured Muribaculaceae bacterium | reverse complement strand
TATTTTTGTGAAGATTCCTGAGGAATGAAAATACCAAAGCCACTGCTGTAGTTCCATCCACATCATAATCTCCGTATACAAGAATTTTCTCGTTGTTTGTGAGAGCTCTGTCCAGCCTTTCAACAGCGTGATCCATATCCTTCATAAGGAATGGGTCGTGAAGCTCTTCAAGTTTGGGGCGAAAAAAAGACTTTGCCTCTGCGAAAGTCTTTATATTTCTCTGAACCAGCAAATTTGCCAACGCTTCGTCAACTCCCAGATCTTCCGCGAGTTTTCTTACCAATGCCGGGTTTCCGGGCTCCTTTACTATCCATTGCTTATCCAGTGCCATATCCTGACAAAGATAGCTATTATATTTCAAAAAGTTCATAAAAAAAGCTACTTTTGCACTTTATTAAAATCTTCAATTGTATGGATTACACAGAACTCAGCGAACAGGAAATTATTAGAAGAGATTCGCTGAAGGCGATGAGGGAACTGGGCATCGACCCCTACCCGGCGGCCGCTTACGAAGTAAATATTACCACAAGTCAAATAAAAGAGCAATACAAACCGGAAGAGGGCAATCTCAGGGATATCTCAATTGCAGGCAGAATCATGACCAGAAGAATCATGGGTGCCGCAGCATTTATGGAGATTCAGGACGAGAAGGGAAGAATTCAGGTTTATATTAAGAGAGATGAAATCTGCCCTGAAGAGGATAAAACTATGTACAATATAGTTTTCAAAAAACTGCTTGACATTGGGGATATTGTAGGAATAAAAGGATATGCTTTTATTACGCAGGCCGGAGAGCTCTCAATACATGCAAAAGAGCTTACAGTTCTAAGTAAATCTCTAAGGGTTCTCCCTATTGTAAAAGAGAAAGATGGTCAGAAATACGACGAGTTCTCTGATCCTGAACTCAGATACAGAATGAGATACGTGGACCTGATTGTAAATCCACAGGTTAGAGAGACATTTATGAAGCGTACTCAGATTATGAACACAATGAGGAGCTTCTTTAATGAGCACGGATACATGGAGGTGGAGACCCCTATCCTGCAGCCTATACCAGGTGGCGCTGCAGCAAAACCCTTCATTACACACCACAACGCTCTTGACATTCCTCTATACCTTAGGATTGCAAACGAACTTTATCTAAAGAAACTTATTGTAGGCGGATACACAGGCGTATACGAATTTGCAAAAGACTTCAGAAATGAGGGAATGGACCGCACACATAATCCTGAATTTACCGTTCTGGAAATTTATGTTGCATACAAAGACTACTTCTGGATGATGGAGTTTGTTGAGAAGATGATAGAGAGAGTAGCTCTCACACTTCACGGAAAAACAAACATCACTCTCTGGGGAAAAGAGATTGACTTCAAAGCTCCATTCAGAAGATTGCCAATGCTGGATGCAATTAAGGAGTATGCAGGTGTTGATGTAGCAGGCATGAACGAAGAGGAGCTTCGCAAAGTTTGTGAGAAGCTTAAAGTTCCTGTAACAAAGAGCATGGGGGTAGGCAAACTCATTGATGCCATATTCGGAGAGTACTGCGAGGAACACCTCATCCAGCCCACTTTCATTACCGACTACCCGGTTGAGACATCTCCTCTTACAAAAAGACATCGCTCAAATCCAGCACTTACAGAAAGGTTTGAACTTTTTGTAAACGGCAAAGAGCTAGCTAACGCATATAGTGAGCTTAACGATCCTATTGATCAGCTTGAAAGATTCAAGGATCAGATTAAACTTAAAGACAAGGGTGATGACGAAGCCATGTTTATTGACATGGACTTTGTGAGATCACTTGAATACGGAATGCCGCCTACATCAGGTATGGGAATTGGAATTGACCGTCTAACTATGTTTATGACCAACTCCGCCTCCATTCAGGATGTCCTCTTCTTCCCTCAGATGAGGCCGGAGAAACCCATCAGCAAAGGTGAATGATCAACTCATAACTTCTCCTCAGAATCCGAGGATAAAGGAGCTTGCATCACTGGGGGCCAAATCCTCCGAGAGGCGCAAGAGAGCTCTGTTTACAGTTGAAGGGATTAGAGAGTGCCGGGCAGCTCAAAAGGCAGGTTTTCTCTTTGAGGCCGTTTTCATGGTCCCCGGTATGGCCGATGAAAAATTCATTGCCTCTCTTAAAGCCGACAAAATAACAGCCATAACTCCACAGGTTTACGAAAAAGTTGCCTACAGGGGTACCACCGAGGGGGTAATTGCAGTTGTAAAGAACAAAGAACTTCAACTTGACGAAATTAAACTTTCTGAAAACCCTTTGGTAATAGTACTTGAGTCTATTGAAAAACCGGGCAACCTTGGTGCAATCCTGCGGACAGCAGACGCAGCTAAAGCAGATGCAGTTATTATTTGCGATCCTCTTACAGATTTATACAATCCAAATACTATCAGATCCAGCCTGGGAGGTGTTTTCACTAATCAGGTATCTGCTTGCTCCTCTGAAGAGGCATACAATTGGCTGAAAAAAAATAAAATCAGGGTATTTACAGCTGAATTGCAGGCATCGGAATGGTATCACCTAACCGATATGACTGCTCCCATGGCTATAATAATGGGTACAGAAGCTGACGGACTCAAAGAGTACTGGAGAGAGAGAGCCGACGAGAGAATTAAGATTCCCATGAGAGGGGAACTTGACTCTTTAAATGTGTCAGTTTCAGCTGCAATAATCTGTTTTGAAGCTTTAAGACAAAGAGGAGTATGAAATTTGGACTGTTAGGAGAATCTATATCCCATAGCAAAAGCCCGCTATTATTCAGTGCGGGTTATCCACATGGAGATCACACATACGATTTATTAGACTTTGAATCAATTGAGGATGGCATTGAATTCGCCATTGCAAACAATTTCACAGGTATCAATGTTACAACACCTTTCAAAGACAGAGCAGCTGGCATAGCCGATGCTCTTGACGGATGTTCGCTAAGGTCCAGGGCTGCCAATTTGTTGTATTTCAAGAACGGCAAGATTCACGGTTTTAACACAGATTACCACGGAGTAAGAGATTCATTAAAGGATTACGCAGCTGAGGGGATGATTGCTGTTGTTCTTGGATGTGGCGGAGCCGGTAGAGCAGCATCAATTGCGCTCAAGGATATGGGCCTAGAAGTGATTATCTCAAACAGAGAAGAGTTCACAGGAGAGGAATTTGCCATGGCAGCAAGAATTGGATATTGCAGAATGGATTCAATAAAAGAGTATGCAAAAAATGCTCAAATTATTGTTGACACAATCCCGGTAAGACACCTAAAACTTTCAGGATTTAACTTCAAAGATAAAGTTGTACTTGAAGCAAGATATAACAATCCCACTCTTAAAAAATCTGTCATAAGAGACAGGGGTACCTACATAAGCGGGGTTCAGTGGTTATTGAATCAAGCCATACCCTCTTTTAGAATATTTACAGGTAAAGAACCCAATATTGAGGCTATGGAAAACTTGGCCGGAAAATGGTAATTTTTGCTATCTTTGTCACTTAGTAAAAAATCTGAAATTATGTCATTAAACAAAGTAATGCTTATCGGCAACGTCGGTAAAGACCCTGAGGTGCGCCATCTCGAGGGGGGATCCGTAGTTGCTCGCTTCTCGCTTGCTACTACTGAAAGGTACAAAGACAAGAACGGTGAGTTTCAGGAGCAGACTGAATGGCATAACATCGTATGCTGGAGGGTGCTTGCTGAAAGAGCTGAAAAATTTGTAAAAAAGGGATCCCAACTCTTTGTAGAGGGAAGGCTCCGCTCAAGAAGCTGGGAAGACAAGACAGGACAGGCAAGATATACTGTAGAGATTGTTGCAGATACGTTGCAGATTCTCGGCAGGAAGCAGGATGAGGCAACCAATCAGCAAATCCAGCCAAATATTCAGGAAATTATACCCCAGGACGATGGGGATCTACCATTTTAATAATATAATGACTTTATGAAAGTTGATGTTGTTCTAGGCCTACAGTGGGGCGACGAGGGGAAAGGAAAAATTGTTGATGTACTGGCAAAAGGCTATCCTGTAGTTGCCAGATTTCAAGGTGGTCCTAAC
>CAZPRX010000135.1:1478-4055 GCA_964588835.1 uncultured Muribaculaceae bacterium | reverse complement strand
TGGTGGGAAGAGCCATTGAGATGGTTACAAGAAGAAAAGGTTCTTTGCTTCACATGGAGCACAGAGGCGATAGAGTTCATCTTGATTTTGATATACCTTCCAGGGGGCTCATAGGGTTGAGAAGTAATCTTATGACTGCAACCCAGGGAGAGGCTGTTGTCTCTCACAGATTCAAGGCTTACGAGCCATTTAAAGGCGAGATTGAGAAGAGAACTAATGGATCGCTGATTGCGATAGAGACCGGTACTGCAATTGCATATGCGATGGATAAACTGCAGGACAGAGGTAAGTTTTTCATTCATCCCGGAGATGAGATCTATGCAGGACAGGTTGTAGGGGAGAACTCACGTGGTGATGACATGGGGGTTAATCTTTGTAAAACTAAAAAGCTGACCAACGTAAGGGCATCCGGTACTGATGACAAAGCTGTTCTTACTCCACCAATAATTTTCTCTCTTGAAGAGGCCCTTGAATATATACAGGAAGACGAGCTTGTGGAGCTTACACCAAAATCAATCAGACTTAGAAAGATCTATCTTGATGAGAATGATAGAAAAAGGAGAAAGAGCCAACAATAGATTTGTATTTTGAAAAAATAGATTAACTTTGCAGGCTCATTTTGGACATGAGTAAAACAGCACATAAGGAATTTCTGATACCCATAAAAGGGCTGTCAACCGGGAAGCATAAGTACTCTTTCATGCTGGATACAGAATTTTTCAGCAGGTTTGATGATTCGCTGGTCTCAGAAGCTAATTTGACTGCTGATATAGTTCTTGAGAAGCAACCATTGTGGATAGGAGTGACAGGAAAAGTGGCGGGAGAGGTTGTTACCGAGTGCGACAGATGTCTTGATGAGTTGAAATTACCTCTGAAAACAGATGTTAGGCTAATTGTAAAGTTTGCAAGGACAGATGGCGAAGAGGATAATGATGAGGTGATGATTCTGGAGCCGGACGAAGCAGAGCTTAATCTGGAACAGTTCTTTTACGATTATGTTTGTCTTGCCTTACCACTGCAAAAGGTTCATCCTAAAGGAGAATGCAACAGTGAAATGGCAAAGAAGCTTGAAACACTCTCAATGAGAGTAGTATGCAAAGAGAAGTCAAAAGACTCACCCTTTGGAAAACTTAAAGATTTGTTGAATTAAATAGATAAAAGATAGAAAAATGGCACATCCAAAACACCGAATTTCCAAGACACGCAGAGATAAGCGCAGGACTCACTACAAAGCAGTTGTGCCTACGCTTGGAACATGTTCAAACTGCGGAGCAGCTGTTCTTTATCACAGAGTATGCCCTGAGTGTGGCTTCTACAGAGGTCGTCTGGTAATTGAAAAACCCACTGCATAATTTTAACCTGGTGTAAGGTAGGGTATTGTACTTTACTGCCGGATTAATTTCCCGCAGAGGTGCAATGTTGAGTGATAGTTGAACCTTAACAGTACTAAACCTATATCTGATGAGTACCAAAAGAGCAATCATAACCGGAATTGAGGCTTTTCTGCCTGAATACATTCTTACTAACGATGAAATATCCACTATGGTAGATACTACCGATGAGTGGATAATGACAAGAATCGGTGTAAGAGAGAGGCGAATTCTAAAAGAAGACGGACTTGGAACCTCTTACATGGGGGCTGAGGCTGTAAGAAAACTTCTCGAGAAGACCGGGACAAATCCTGATGATATTGACATGGTGCTTTGTGCAACTGTGTCTCCGGACATGCTTTTCCCGGCAACTGCAAATATTATTTCAGATAAAGTGGGAATAACAAATGCGTGGGGTTATGATATCAATGCAGGTTGTTCAGGCTTTCTTTTCTCTTTTGCAACTGCATCTGCATTTGTTCAAAGTGGCCAGGCTAAGAAGATGATACTTGTTACCGGAGAGAGAATGTCAGCAATGACAGACTATACAGACAGAACCACATGTCCTCTTTTTGGTGATGCTGCGGTGGCGATGTTAATTGAGCCAGGTGAAGATGATAATACCGGGCTTTTTGATCAGATTCTTAGAGTTGACGGAATAGGAAGGCATTATCTCTACCAGAAGGCCGGAGGGTCAGCTTTTCCTCCATCTGCTGAGACTTTAAAAAACAGGGAGCACTTTATTCACCAGGATGGGCAGACAGTATTCAAGTATGCGGTAAGCAGGATGGCTGACGTATCTGTTGAGATTATGGAAAAGCATTCGCTTAAGGCAGATGATATTGCATACTTGATTCCTCATCAGGCAAATATGAGGATCATTGAAGCTACTGGTAAGCGAATGGGGTTAACCTCAGAAAAGATACTGATCAACATTGAAAAG
The DNA here is from genome assembly GCA_964588835.1 of uncultured Muribaculaceae bacterium. Classification (GTDB taxonomy): domain Bacteria; phylum Bacteroidota; class Bacteroidia; order Bacteroidales; family UBA932; genus Bact-08. The sequence goes on along the minus strand of CAZPRX010000135.1, from coordinate 1,742 downwards.
TATGGTAATACTGCCGGAACATCCATCCCACTGGTGTTATGGGAGTTTGAAAAGAATTTCAAAAAGGGAGATATTTTAGTATTCTCTGCTTTTGGGGCTGGATTCACTTGGGGATCTATGCTTTACAAGTGGGCATATTAATTAATAAAGTAGTAATGGCCCTATAGTTCAAGGGATAGAACGGAAGTTTCCTAAACTTCAGATTCGCGTTCGAGTCGCGGTGGGGCTACAAAAATGAAAGTAACAAGAGCAGATCTCTTTTGG
>CAZPRX010000135.1:0-1468 GCA_964588835.1 uncultured Muribaculaceae bacterium | reverse complement strand
GCGGTGGGGCTACGGGAGGAGTGAAAAATTTTCGCTCCTCTTTTTTTTCAACAGTTTTAATAAAAAATAGTAAAAGGTTATACTTTCTTCTAAAAAATGTATATTTGAAGTATAAAAAATCAACTTAACTAACTATGAAAAGACATCTCTTTACACTTATCCTGATTTTGTGTGCAGGATCATCTGCTCTTAAGGCACAAGAGAATAAAATCTCTTTTAAAATTGGCGGATTTGTAGAATTCAAAAGTTATTACGACGACTATAGATCCAGAGTATCAAGATATGACCATATTTATTTCTATCCCCTTTCTCCAAAGCTTAACACAGCCGGAGACGATATGAATCAGACCGGGTCTTTAAATTTCTCTGTTGCAACATCGAGGCTTACATTGACAGTCGCTGGTCTGAAGTTACTTAATGCCGATATTTCATCATATGTTGAGGCTGACTTCACCGGTTCTGCAGATACTTACATAGGGATGCTCAATTTGAGACACGCTTACATAAATATGGACTGGGGGAAGAGTTCGCTTCTTCTGGGTCAGTCAGACCACTTGACAAGTGTGAAGGAGGTAGTTGGGCAGACAGTTGGTTTTGGTGCGGGTTACCCTTTCAACCCACTTAACAGAAACATGCAGATTAGGTTTTCTCATAAGTTTTCAGACAATGTCAATCTTATTCTGGCTGCACATATGTTTAGCGGACACAACTCTCTGGGTCCGGCAAAGGCACAGGCACAGGCGGGACTTCCAAATCTTCAGGCTCAGCTTAAGTTTGGAAATCCGGAAAAGATATTCGGAGGTGTAACATTTGGATACAAATTATTGAAGCCAAGGGCTGCAGACAACACAAATTTTTACAAGAAGACAATAGGCTCGTATGATATTAATGCCTTTTTCAGAGCCAATATAGCAAATGGCTATACACTTCGCCTCTGGGGTATATATGGTGAAAACCTTTCGCACCTGGGGATGATAGGAGGTTACGGCAAGTATATTGATTATCTTTCTAGTTCTACATCTCCTATTGGCGATTATCCTTATGCAAATATTAAGGCCTACTCAACATGGCTGGATTGTGAATCGCCATCATTTAACAACTTTAAGCTTGGAATTTTTGCAGGTTATCAGAAAAACCTCGGAACTAGCAAAACAATGGATATGACTATGGTAAACGGAGATTATCAGTTTGGTTTCTATAAAGATCCCAGGCTAAACTGGTTCTCAAGAATTTCACCGAGAATTACATATACTCTCTCAAAGAAACTTATCTTTGGACTAGAATACTCTTTGTCTCACGCAAGGTGGGCAAAAAGTGTTGACATGTATTTCAAGCCGGTTGAGCAATTTGATGTAAATCATAACAATCGTCTTGAGTTCATGGCCAAATTTGTGTTTTAACAATTGACAATGAAGTTAGGCAGGAGAGACTTGCTTTGGAATTACGGCGCCAGTTTTATGAGGGTAGC
>CAZPRX010000134.1:1800-4099 GCA_964588835.1 uncultured Muribaculaceae bacterium | reverse complement strand
CGTTTACGGGCATATTCAGATCCCCAGACAATCATCTCTTCAGTTACACTATACGGAGAATGAATACCTATAGCAAACGAGTGCAAATTGCTCCATTCTTTTGATTCTTGATACAATTCTTCGCACTCTTCCTTAATTTGAATTGATTTAGAACGGTCCATCTGGTCAAGAATCACAAATGGCTGGAATGATTTAAGTCCAGCCTCTTCTATGGCTTTAATGGAGGCAGGTACTCTCCAGTATTGATCATTAAAAGTGGTAGTTCCTGTTTTAGTCATCTCAAGAGCTGCTAGTTTGCTGCCCCAATAGACAAGTTCGTCATCTAACTTTTTTTCAACTGGCCATATTTTATTTTCCAGCCAATCAATCAAGTACATATCCTCTCCAATGCCTCGCATAAGAGTCATTGCTGCATGAGTGTGCATGTTAATAAAACCAGGAATAATCCACTTCCCTTTTGCATCAATTTGCTTATCTGCATTATAATCTATACCAATATCAATTTTATCAATTAATGAATCTTTAATGAGAATATCTTTTTCAACCCCCTCCAGTATTGCATTTTTAATAAGAATGGAACTCATATATTGTTGTTTGAATTTATCTTACAATTATACGACAAAAATAGTTTTTAATGGAAAAAATGTAGTATTATTGTATATAGAAAACACTAAAAGATAGGTTTATGAAAAAATACGTTTGCGTTGTATGTGACTATGTTTACGATCCTGCACAAGGGGATCCTGATGGTGGAATAGCTCCCGGTACTGCATTTGAAGACATTCCTCAAGATTGGCTATGCCCTGTTTGTGGTGTGGGCAAAGAGGATTTTGAGCCCATTGATGATTAAATAACTATTTTTGTCACAAAAACAAATGCGATTTCTGTGGCTTGATATAAACTCATCCTATTCTCATTCGTCACTGGCCATTCCCTCCTTGGATGCCCAACTTGATAATTCTTTAAGAGATCAATCTGAATGGATAATTATATCCGGCACAATATCAGCTAGTTCTTCAAAAATAATTTTGCAAATACTTAAGGAACAGCCAGATGTCATTTTTTCGACAATCTGGCTGTTCAATTCTGTATATGTAATATCTCTTTTAAAGCAGCTTAAGGTTCTTTTACCTAATATTATAATTATTCTTGGAGGGCCGGAATTTCTAGGTGACAATACCCAATTCCTTACTGAAAACAAACATATTAATGCAGTTTTTCGTGGTGATGGTGAAGAGCAATTTCCTATATTAGTTTCAAATTTAATTCATTCCGAATCTTTTATTGGTATTAAAGGCATTTGCCTGATTTCCGGAAACGAATACTTTGATAGTGGAAAAGGTGTCGTTTCAAACCTGTCTAAACTCATAATTCCAGAGAAGTCTTCTTTCTTTAACTTTACTAAACCTTTTGTTCAAATTGAGACATCAAGAGGATGCTTCAACAGTTGCCGGTTTTGTGTTAGTGGATGCAAAGAAAAAGTAAGCTATATTAATTACAAATCGTTAGGAGAACGTTTTCAATATCTGGTTGATAAAGGAATAAAGGAAGTTCGGATACTTGACAGGACATTCAATGCCAATACAAATCATGCTATAAATATTCTTAGTGTAATTAAACAATTTGCTGGATTACTCAAATTTCATATTGAAGTACATCCAGCTTTTATTTCAGATAAACTAAAATATGAGCTGGAATCAGTTCCTCCTGATCTTATTCACATTGAGATTGGAATACAGAGTTTAGACGATGACGTTCTTACGACAGTCGGCCGAAAAGGGAATGCGCAAAAATCACTTGATGGGCTTAAATATTTAAAGGGCCTGGCAACTTTTGAGATTCATGCAGACCTAATTGCGGGTCTTCCCGGATATACGCTAGAAAAACTTTACGATGATTTCACTACTCTGGTTAAAACTGGTGTAGATGAAATTCAGGTAGAATCTCTAAAAGTTTTGCCTGGTACAGAGTTTAGAAATAACAATCTTTTATATAAACTAAAGTTCTCCCCTATTCCACCGTATGAAGTATTGGGAAACGATTCAATTCGTTTTGAAGAGTTACTTTATGCAGGGACTTTGTCGAGAGCTTCAGATCTTTGGTATAATGATTTCAGATGGAAGTCAGTATTTTCTTTACTGATAAGCAGAGAGTCTCAATTCTTGCAAGATTTTATAATTTACATATCAATGCAAAACCTTCAACAAATAAGTCCAGAAAAATGCGGATTGATTTTATTTGATTTTTGTTGCAAGTATTTACCAAATTATAAAGTATATGTAGCAAACTCCTGGCTGCT
>CAZPRX010000134.1:0-1790 GCA_964588835.1 uncultured Muribaculaceae bacterium | reverse complement strand
GGATTTTCTGGAATACACTTTCCTTTTACAGATAGTGATTTTAGGTATCAATCATATTATTACATTGAGTCGGAACACATCACTTATTGGTACTCTTTTGACAAACTGTCAAAAAACCTAGTTAATTACACTTCATTAAGAAAACTATCAAGTAGCATTACAAAAGAGAAGAGTAATGAGTAAAAACATTACTTTTTATTATATTTGCGACCAAATTTAATATTTCTATGATAACTCAAGAGCTATTGTCTCCAAAAAGCATTGTTGTAGTTGGTGGATCAGATGACACTAAAAAAACGGGAGGTAGCGCTCTCAAAAACTTAATAACAACAGGTTATAAGGGCAACCTCATGGTACTTAATCCTAAATCAGATTTTGTTCAGGGTATTAAATGCCATAAGTCTTTAGAGGAGCTACCACAAACAGATCTAGCAATTCTTGCAATACCTGCATCAGCTTGTCCTGATACTGTTGAATACCTTTGCTCAAAAAAAGGCTGTAAAGCAATCATAATCTACTCAGCTGGTTTTCAAGAAGATAGTGAAGAGGGAGCGGTACTTGAAAGGCGGATTGTAGACTCAGTTAACAGAGCTGGTGCAACATTAATCGGGCCTAACTGTATAGGTGTTCTTACTCCTGAATATGCCGGACTTTTCACCCAGCCTATTCCAGAACTAAATAAAAATGGCGTTGATATAATATCAGGTTCTGGTGCTACTGTTGTTTTTATACTTGAAGCAGCAATGCAACTCGGTCTAAAATTCTCATCAATTTACTCTGTGGGAAACAGCGCCCAAACAGGGGTAGAAGATATTCTCAAATACATGGACGAAACTTATGTTCATGGTGAAAGTGCTCCAGTTAAGCTTCTGTATATTGAAAATATAAGCAAACCTGAAATGCTTTTAAAGCATGCAAAGTCACTAATAGCAAAAGGGGCAAAAATTGCTGCAGTTAAATCTGGTTCAAGTGAGGCAGGAAGCAGAGCCGCTTCTTCACATACAGGAGCATTAGCAAGTCCAGATCTTGCTGTTACAGCTCTTTTTAACAAAGCGGGTATTGTAAGATGCAGCAGTAGAAATGAGCTTGTAACTGTAGGCTCAATTCTGATGTATCCTCGTCCTAAAGGAAAAAAAATCGCAATAATAACACACGCTGGTGGACCAGCAGTGATGCTTACTGATGTCCTCTCTTCAAACGGATTGGAAATCCCTCATTTTTCCGGAGCGAAAGCTGACTCACTTCTTTCAAAGCTATATCCCGGTTCATCTGTTGCCAATCCTGTGGATTTTTTAGCTACCGGAACCGCTCAACAGTTGTCTCACATTATTGATGCTTGTGATAATGAATTTGATGTTGATGCGATGACAATTATTTTTGGTTCTCCTGGGCTCACTTCTGTATATGACGTTTATGATTTGATACTTGAGAGAATAAATAATTGCAAGAAACCAATCTATCCGATATTACCATCGATAGTAAATGTTAAAGACGAAATTTTCCAATTTCAGTCAAAAGGTGGAATAAGTTTCCCTGATGAAGTTACTTTTGGAGCTGCCCTAGCTAAAGTAATGTCTTTAGATTTACCTTTAGACAAAGAGGAATTCCCTCCTGTAGATAAGAAGATTATCCGCCAAATAATAAATAATGCTCCGAATGGATATCTTCAACCTCATGATGTTCAGAAACTCTTAGATGCAGCCGGTATTGAAAGAGCCAGAGAGGCCGTTGCATCAGATGAAAAAAGTCTGAAAAAACATGCTAGGGAGATAGGATATCCTTTGGTTATG
>CAZPRX010000133.1:0-4114 GCA_964588835.1 uncultured Muribaculaceae bacterium | reverse complement strand
CAAAGAACGGAGGTGTTTTTGAAAACTTCAGAGGAGAGGCACTGGTTCAGCAAGAGCCTGATGCATCCAGCTTTCCAAACGGAGGATTAAGAAATACCTTTGAGGCAAGAGGTTATAGTGCATGGGACCCCACATCTCCCGCATTCATTATCGATCAGACTCTTTGCATACCATCAGTTTTTGTATCATATACCGGCGAGTCGCTGGATCAGAAGACACCTCACCTCAAGTCTTTGCAAACTCTTGATAAGGCAGCATCAGAACTGCTAGATCTTTTTGATCAGAATGCATGCAGGGTAAATGCAGTGCTGGGTATTGAACAGGAGTACTTTCTTGTGGATGAGGCTCTGTTCAGAGCAAGACCGGATCTTATGCTTTGCGGAAGGACTCTCATCGGTCATACTGCGGCAAAGGATCAACAACTTGAAGACCATTACTTTGGTGCAATACCATCAAGAGTGATGTCCTTTATGAAGGATTTTGAGACTGAAGCATACAAGCTTGGAGTAGTCCTTAAGACAAGGCATAACGAGGTAGCTCCAAACCAGTTTGAGTTTGCACCTTATCACGCAGAGGCAAATCTTTCTGTTGATCAAAATCTTATGATGATGATTCTGATGAGGAAGATTGCAAAGAGGCATAAGTTAAAGGTTCTTTTCCACGAAAAACCATTTGCAGGAATAAACGGTTCCGGAAAGCACTGCAACTGGTCTCTTGTTACAGATAAAGGGGTCAATCTCCTCTCTCCCGGCAAGACACCCCGGAAGAACATTCAGTTCCTGAGTTTCTTTGTATCTGTAATCAAGGCTGTTTACGAACACCATCACCTTCTTATGGCGAGTGTGGCAAGTTTAAACAACTCACACCGTCTTGGCGGAAACGAGGCACCTCCGGCAGTTATGTCTGTCTTTGTAGGGAGGACTCTCTCATCAGTTCTGGATTCTATCGAGAAGATGGTATCGGATAACATTTCAGCTCACGAGATTAGCAACAGTCTCAACATAGTAGGCAAGATTCCGGAAATTCTTCCAGATAATACTGACAGAAACAGAACGTCACCATTTGCTTTTACCGGTAACAGATTTGAGTTTCGTGCAGTTGGATCTTCTGTTAATGTTGCTTCATCAATGTATATTCTTAACACAGCAGTTGCTCAGCAACTGACTCTCTTTAAACAGAGAGCTCAAAAAAGAATTGAAGATGGGGCCTCTAAGGATGAGGCACTGCTTGAGACAATCAGGGAGTTCATAATTGAGTCCGCATTAATTAGATTCGAGGGTAACGGATATAGTAAAGAGTGGCATGAAGAGGCTACAAGAAGGGGCCTTAGGGGTATTTCAAATGTTCCAGAAGCATTTAAAGCATTTCTTGAAGAGAAGAGCATCTCTCTCATGAAGGAGATGGAGGTACTCACAGAGAGGGAGGTTGAGGCAAGATATGAGGTTATGAACGAAATCTACCTTAAAAAATTGCAAATTGAGGCAAGAGTTATTGGAGACCTTACAATTAACCATATTATTCCTACTGCTATTAAATTCCAGAATACATTGATTGACAATGTAAGAGGCATTAAGGATCTGTTCGGACCTGAAGAGTATAAGACTATGTCTGAGAGGCAGTTGATAGCTATAAAGAAGATATCGGGATACATACAGCAGCTCAGGGAGGATTTTCATAATCTGGTAGAGGCCAGAAAGGAGGCAAATATTATTGAGAGTTATTCAGAGAGAGCAAAGGTTTACTCAAATACAGTTCTTCCATATATGGAGAGAATCCGTAATGTTGTGGATAAGCTTGAAATGGTTGTGGATGATGAACTTTGGCCACTTCCTAAATACAGGGAGTTGCTCTTTTTAAGATAAAAATTTTAATTTTGAAATATGCTCAGAGAAGAGACAGAGGCAAAAAAATATGCGTTAAGGGGGGTTTCATCCTCTAAATCAGATGTTCACAAGGCAATTGAGAAGATTGACAAAGGTCTCTTCCCGGGAGCTTTCTGTAAGATTGTTCCAGATTACCTTACTGGTGATGATGAGTATGCTCTGGTTATGCATGCCGATGGCGCCGGTACTAAGAGCTCACTTGCCTATGCATACTGGAGGGAAACAGGCGACATGAGCGTATGGAAGGGGATAGCACAGGATGCAGTTGTTATGAATACAGACGATCTTATCTGTGTTGGGGCAGTTGATGAAATGGTTTTTTCATCTACAATCGGAAGGAACAAAAATAAAATCAGCGGTGATGTAATCTCGGCAATTATATCCGGGACTGAGGAGTTTGCGGCCAGAATGTCCGGATACGGAGTTAATATAAGACTTACTGGTGGTGAGACTGCTGATGTGGGAGATCTTGTAAGAACCGTTATAGTTGACTCCACTGTATGCGCAAGAATCAGAAGGGATAAGGTGATTGATAATGCACGGATATCTGCCGGAGATGTGATTGTAGGGCTGGCATCGTTTGGTAAGGCTGTTTACGAGGATGAATACAACGGCGGGACAGGAAGTAATGGTCTCACCTCAGCGAGACATGATCTCTTCTCGTCAATAATTGCTGAGAAGTATCCTGAAACTTATGATGGTGAAATTCCGCATGAATATGTATACACAGGTTCACTTAAACTTGATGATGTAGAACCGGAGAGCGGAATGACTTATGGAAAGTTACTTCTCTCTCCTACAAGAACCTATGCTCCTGTTGTAAAGAAGATACTTGAGAAATTCAGAGAGCAGATAAACGGAATGGTCCACTGTTCAGGAGGAGGTCAGACAAAAATACTCCACTTTATAAAGGGGTTATCGGTTATCAAGGATAATATGTTTCCTGTCCCCCCTCTTTTTAGGGCAATCCAGAGAGAATCCGGAACCGAATGGAAGGAGATGTACAAAGTTTTTAATATGGGTCACAGACTGGAGATATATACAAACAATAAGACAGCTGCAGAGATTATCTCAATATCTGAAAGTTTTGGTATTGATGCCAGAATTGTAGGCAGGGTTGAGGAGTCAAAAGAGACTGAAACAATAATAGTATCACAATATGGAACGTTCCGGTATGTCAGATAGAGTTTTATCTCTTTTGTTGCTTTTATCCATTACGCTTTTTTCGTGCTCTCAGAGGGCCGATGCCCCGGTGGGCATGTTTGACTCAGGCACCGGAGGTCTCACTGTTCTGGAAGCGTTCCTTACTCTTGACGAATTTAATAATGAGACAGGGGAGCATGGATCTGATGGTGTAGCAGATTTTTCAAACGAAGATTTTATTTTTCTTGCGGATCAGGTAAATATGCCATACGGAATTTACAACGCTCAGGGAAAGGGAGATGTTCTTAAAGAGCTGGTTGTTAATGACGCAAGATTTCTTACTGCTGAGCCTCATAACTCTAAAATAGTTGTTATTGCGTGCAACACAGCAACCGCCAATGCACTTGAAGAGGTGGAGAATTATCTAAATGCTGAGAAATCAGGAACGAGGGTAATTGGCGTTATTAATGCCGCTGTTGAGGAGCTATATTCAGTAGTGAATAAAGACTCGGTTTCCGCAGTGGGAGTTATGGCAACAGAGGGTACTATATCATCCGGAGGGTACGAGAGGACCATAAAAGAGGTTTTTAACAGCAAGGGCGGAGTGACCCCTTTGGTTGTAAATCAGGCAGGGTCAGGATTTGCAGAATCAGTTGATTTAGAACCGGATTATACAGATTTGAAGGCCGAGGAGGTTAGAGAGGGATACAGAGGTCCCAGGATGGGTGATGGTGATGGGTTTATTAACCTATCACTTTTTGATGCCTATAATTTTGACAGATCAGGAAACGCCCTGCTTATAAATGAGTTAAAAGGTGAAATCAAGGATGTTCAACTTAATTCACCCGGCAATTATGCCAGATATCACCTTGTTTCCTTACTCGAGAAATTTAGATCACTAAATAGCGGAGTTAAGATTGATAATATTATACTTGGATGCACTCACTATCCTTACCTGCTTGATACCATGAGGGTAATGATTGAAGAGCTGAGGGAACTTCGCAGGGGGGATGTGTACCCATACAGAGACCTTCTTGCAAAAGATGTTTATTTTATTGACCCTTCAAAATTTGTTGCAGTTGAGACAT
>CAZPRX010000132.1:0-4142 GCA_964588835.1 uncultured Muribaculaceae bacterium | reverse complement strand
TATTCCAATCACTACAACTACTTCTAACTTATTTCTCCACTCTTCTGATATTGATTTAATACTTTTTCTCATATCCTGAGAAACAGAAGATGGTAAATCAAGCCAGCCCAGGAATTCGTTTCCCCTGCCTGATTTGCTCTCAAGCGTGTCTAATGCTGAATAAGCCCTTTTTAAAACTTTATTATATCTCTCCTCACCAATGTAAGATAGAGCAGAGGAAAATTCAATTTTTATAATTTTTTCCATTTTTTACTGTAATTGTTCTGTCAATTGCTTTATAATATACGCCGGATATTTATGCTCATATAGAATCTTGTACATAGCCTCAGCAACTGGCATATGTATCTTGTGCTTCTGATTAATTTCATGAATGCACTTTGTTCCATAATACCCCTCTGCTACCATATTCATTTCATGCTGTGCCGATTGAACAGAATAGCCCTTACCAATCATTGAGCCAAATGTCCTGTTCCTGCTGAATTGAGAGTAACATGTAACAAGTAAATCCCCAAGATACGCAGAAGTGGATGTATGTCTGTTTTTGTCAGGATGGCTTGCATGAAGGAAATCACGCATCTCATGGAACGAGTTGGTTATTAAGACCGCCATAAAATTATCTCCATATCCGAGTGAATGACAAACACCTGCTGCAACAGCATAAATATTTTTCAGAACAGCAGCGTACTCAACGCCGTAAATGTCAGTACCCGGGATAGTTTTGATATAACTGCAGGCAAAAATATCACATAACTTACGAGCAACCTCAATGTACTTACTGGAGAGGGTAAGGTAGGAAAGTCTTTCCATGGCGACCTCTTCAGCATGACACGGACCACTGACAACACCTATTCTGCTGAAAGGAACCTGGTGATTAAGATTAAAATACTCAGCTATTGAAATATTATCTACAGGGACCATCCCTTTTATAGCTGTTATAATAAATTTATCTTCAAGATCGCACCTTATTTTGACTGCAACATCCATAAAATAGGCAGATGGAATCGCAAAAAGGAGAACATCAGATTCAGATATTACTTCATTTATATCAGTCGAAAGCTTCAACCTGTTTGAATCAAACTGTACAGCCTGCAGATAATAGGGATTATGACCTGTATTTTTTAGCTGTTCAACTGATTCTTCATCTCTAATAAACCATGAGATTTTCTCCTGATGGTTAAGCAGCAGTTTTGCAAGGGCTGTTGCCCAGCTTCCACCACCTATCAGTGCAAAACGCAAACCCTCCCTCTCTAAAATATTTTCCATTTCTATTGAATGTGAATTTATTTGCTTCAAATCATTATACAAATATACCTATTTTGTTATACTTCTTAAATAATTCTTTTACTTTTGCATTATTCTCAAATGAAAGCAATCAAATGAATATAAATACTTTACACAATAAAGCTCTTGAACTAAAACCACTCTCATTAGAGGAGGGTATTTTGTTGTACAGGGAGCTTAAGCCAGCCAGCCTGTTTTCACTTGCTCATGAGATTCGATTTAAGCAGGTGCCTGATAAGAGGGTTAGCTGGCAAATAGACAGAAATATCAATTATACAAATGTTTGTATTTCCGGATGTCTTTTCTGTAATTTTCATTGTAAACTATCTGAGAAAGATAAGTCATACACAATAAATGGAGAGGAGTTAAACCAAAAAATTTCGCAACTCAGAGAACTCGGTGGTGATCAGATTCTATTACAGGGAGGTTTGCATCCCCATTACGATATAAACTACTACGAAGAGCTTCTTAAAACAATTAAATCAATTGATCCGGATATAAAGCTAAATGCATTTGGCCCTCCTGAGGTATCACACATTGCAAAACTTAGTTCGCTTTCAGTTAAAGAGACTCTTAAGAGATTAGTAAATGCAGGCCTGGATACACTACCCGGTGCAGGTGCTGAAATCCTCTCAGACAGAGTGAGGAAATCATTATCTCCGGGTAAACCTACATCAAAACAATGGTTAGATGTTATGGGAGAGGCCCACAAGCTGGGTATTGGCACAACTGCTACGATGGTTTACGGTCATATAGAGACCATCGAAGAGAGGATTGAACACCTTATTTCGATTAGAGATCTGCAGGCAACAAAACCCGTCAATATGCCCGGATTTCGAGCATTTATTTGCTGGCCAATGCAGACAGAGGGAACTAAGTTGGCAGAAAAATTTTCCATAAGTAAAATCTCTGCAGTTGAACATCTTAAAATGACAGCAATAAGCAGAATTATGCTTAACAATGTTAAGCATATACAAGCCTCTTGGCTAACTGTTGGTAAAGAGATAGGAATGCTTGCCCTGCATTCAGGTGCAGACGATATGGGTTCTATAATGATAGAAGAGAATGTAGTGTCTTCTGCAGGTGCAGAACATAAAATGGGAGCCTTAGAAATGCAGAGGACAATAAGGGATGCAGGTTTTGAACCATGGCTCAGGGGACAGGATTATATGCCCAGAGTAACATCAATTTCTGGAATATAACCCTCATCTTTCAAGAGTCTATCTTTTTTTGATGCTTCAACTGCAAGTGTATCACAACGCTCATTTTCAGGATGTCCGGCGTGACCTTTTATCCAGACTAATTTTACTTTGTGCTTTCTGTAAATTGAAAGAAATCTTATCCATAAATCCTTGTTCTTCTTTCCGGAAAAGTTCTTGACTTCCCATTTAAAGAGCCAACCTTTATTAATAGCATCGCAAACGTAAGAAGAATCTGAGTAAACAGTAACCTCAGAACCAGACCTTTTTAATGCCTCAAGACCGGTTATTACGGCAAGAAGCTCCATCCTGTTGTTTGTAGTGAGGATAAAACCTTCCGATATCTCTTTACTGTGTAATCCACTTTTCAGAAGAACACCATAGCCCCCTGGTCCGGGATTGCCACGTGAAGCTCCGTCTGTATAAAGTTCAATCATTACCTCTCGATGTAGGAATTTCAACTTTAAGAGGATTCTTCCTGATATCTTCGTAATCTGCTCTTTTTCTGAAAATATCTATCGCTGTATATATTGCGTCAAGCATTGATGAGTGGTTTGCAACACCCTTTCCGGCGATATCGTAAGCAGTTCCGTGATCCGGAGATGTTCTTACAATTGGCAATCCTGCAGTATAGTTAACACCTCCGTCAGGAGAGAGAGATTTAAAAGGGATAAGACCCTGGTCGTGATACATCGCAAGGACTGCATCAAATTTCTTTAAAAGCGAGGATGCAAAGAAACCATCAGGAGCAAAAGGGCCGAAAACCAATTCTCCGTCAGACTTAATATCGTCAATTGCTGGTTTGATTATTTCTATCTCTTCTCTTCCGAGAACACCATCTTCTCCTGCGTGAGGATTCAGAGAAAGTACTGCAACTTTTGGATTTTCAATACCAAAATCTCTTCTGAGAGAATCAATCATAATTCTGCATTTCTTTATGATTTTCTCAGTTGTAATTGCTGCAGGAACATCCTTAATGGAAATGTGGTTAGTTACAATTCCCACTTTAAGTGAAGACGATATCATGAACATAAGTGAGTCAGTTTTGTCAAACTCTTTTGCAAGATATTCAGTATGTCCGGGAAATGAAAAACCCTCTGCCTGCATGGATGCTTTATTAAATGGGGCTGTTACCAAAACATCAATATCACCGCTTTTTAGATGGTTAATTGCTTTGTCAAGCGAGAGAAAAGCCCCGCGAGAGCTCTCAGGGGTGGGCTTTCCAGGTTCAGCTACAACACTTTCTGGAACACAATTAATAATATTAACTCTCTTGTGGTGAATTTCTGATGGAGCAGAGATGAGATTTGCTGTTAAACTCTCTGCATCTGGAATTTGCTTTTTATAGAATCCAAAAAGTTTAGATGATCCATACAGAACCGGAGTGCAAAGTTCAAGAATTCTATTGTCTGAAAGTGCCTTTATGATTACCTCGTAGGATATGCCGTTGCTGTCACCCTGAGTGATGCCTACTACTATTTTGTTATTCATTTCTAGCTGTTCAAGAATTTTGTCGCAAGATACAAAAATCTGACAAGATTGTTAACTTTGCAATATGCCTGGTATACTTGACAGTGAAATCAAATTTCTTGCCGGTGTAGGGCCACGAAGGGCGACACTGCTGGAAAAGGAGTTGAACATCAAAACATTTGGTGATATGCT
>CAZPRX010000131.1:0-4152 GCA_964588835.1 uncultured Muribaculaceae bacterium | reverse complement strand
ATTATGGCAATCTGCACAACCAATAGGATTTATAACCTCATGACCATAAGCGGCCCACTTATTCTTGTAAAACTCCTCAATACCCACCTCTGCCATCATTCTTGGGACATCAGGGCTTTTACAGCTCCAGCAGGTAGCCGGTTGTGGCCCCTCATCGGCAGTCATAGGTGCACCGGTCCTTAGAGTATTGTGAATATCTTTTATTGCGTATGAGTGCCCTCTTGGTGCTGAGTAATCCATTGAAAAAGCATAACCGGCCCAAAGCACAACCATTTCCGGTCTCTCTTCCAGGACATCCTGGAAATGATTCCCATTATGTTTGCTCTCAAAAGTAGAGTCAGCTGTTTTCATCCATGTTTCGTACTCACGCGGATAGTTTTCACCCCAGATGGAATTTCTGGACTCAATGCCAGTAATCTCAACTCTTTTGTTTGCAAACAGGGTGGAAATCTCAGCTCTCCGTTCGTTTACAGAAGCAGCCAGAAGACCAAGCAGAAATACGACTACTATCGTACCTCCGAACAGAATCCACAACAGGACTCCTTTGTGTTTTTCATAGAATTTCATGATATAGGCTTTATTTCATAATTTCTTTTAACCATTGAGGTACCGGGGATTCAGGAAGCGGTACTATTGCATTAGGGCTCATAGCAAGATTTGAGATTCTTCCGTGAGGAACCTCTCTGTGGCAATCCCAGCAGGCTTTACCCTTTCCCTCCTGAGTATCTGCATAACTAAGCATGCCTGTGTTTACAAACTCCTGGTTAAGTTGTGCATGGCATCTTATACAGTTCTCCATGATAACACCGTAGCTTTCATCACGGGGTCTTATCACCTGAGGCTCCATTCTGGCAGTAAATACGGCAGCATGATACAATCCATCCTTTGCCTTAAAGGCGTAACCCCTAACAAAATTATCCTGAGGGACATGGCACTCGTTGCAAGTGGTCCAGGCCTGGTGCGAACTCTTTTGCCAGCTCTGATAATATGGGGCCATAATATGGCAATTGACACAGGCAGATGGATCATCTGACAGATAGGATGGCATCCTGGCCACGTATAATAGATAGAAAAAGACGCCTAAAACGGCACCCAACAGAACTATAAGCGGGAGAACAAGCTTCTTGGGAAATTGAACTTCCATAACTTATTCATTTTAATCTCTAACAAAGATAAAAATTATTTGCTACTAATCAATACCCTAGCTCATAATCTAAATCAATTGCAGAAACCCCCTCTTTCATCCATTTAGGGGCATCTTTGCCTCGCAAATAGTGATCGAAAAACTGCATCATCCGTCTCTGGAAATCCATTTTGTTCTGAAGCTTTTGCGGCCAGTGTACCTCGCCACTGTAATTCAGTAACCACACAGGCTTCTGCAGTCTTTTTAGAGCAACAAAGTACTCGATTCCCTGATACCAAGGAACATGACCATCCTGATCGTTATGCATTATAAGAATCGGTGTATTGACCTTGTCCATCGAGAATAGAGGAGAGTTCTCAATATATCTCATATGCGCCTCCCATGGAGTTGCTCCGATTCTGCTCTGCTGATGCTCATATTGGAAAGACCTGTTCAAACCGGTCCCCCACCTGATTCCACCATAGGCACTGAACATATTAACAACGGGCGCTCCACTTTCGATTGCTGCAAACAAGTTTGTCCTTGTTGCCAGATAGGCAACCTGGTAACCTCCCCAGCTGTGTCCCTGTGCCCCGATAGCCTTCTCATCTACCCATCCCTGTTGTATAAGTGCAGATATACCCGGCATAATACAATTAAATCCGCTTTCACCCGGATAACCATCCCTGTAAACTATATCCGGATTGAATATTACATATCCGTGGCTGTTGTACATATGGTAATCTACAGTTGACCTGTGTGCTTCAGGAGTTCTGTAATTGTGTATAGTTGAAGAGTTTTTCTCATAAAAATTCACAATCAGAGGGTATTTCTTTGAAGGATCAAAGTTCGCAGGTTTATATACAACACCTTCAAGTTTTACACCATCCAGTGAAGTCCAGCTGACAAGCTCTGCCTTTCCCCACAAAAATTCACTCTGCTGCGGATTGATATCCGTAATTTTTGCCTTGTTTTTAAATGACAGATCCGTCATAAAGAGGTCCGGAGATGTCTCAAAATTCTCCTTTGTAAAAATTAAATTCTTGTTATTCTTTGCCTTAATCAGACCAGAATAATTGTAAGCCCCCTTTGCAAGTATGGCTGGCTCTTTTTTGTACCCAGCCTTAAGAAGTGCATATCCGCCATCCTTAGTTCCATTATCAAACAGAGAGAGCAGGAGATCCTCCTTTTCATTAATGAATTCTGTCTCACTATCTGTCTTCTCAATTCTGTAGGTGATACCCCTCTCTCTTCCATTCACAGTTATTCTTGATGGTTTTGTTTTCCCGAATGGGTCCACTCTCCAGATGTCAAATTTATCATAAAGATAGAGTGCACTCTCATCCTCATTCCATCCGGCAATACCATAAGATGATGGCCAGTCCGGAACATCATTCTCTTCATCATGAACAGATAACTGAGAAGGAGTTGTAATAAAACTGCCACTCATTGACAAAACCGACCATGCATACCACGAACTATCCGGATAGCTGTACCAGTACACCCAGTTACCCTTGGGGGAGAACTGCGGATTTCCATTAACCGCTGAAGCAACATGCACAGATCTGTCCATAACAGCATTTGTAATATAGACATCGTACAAGGAGCGCCCTGTCCACATCTCCTCCAGACTGTATTTTTTATCCGATAAACTTAGCACCCAGTCCCCGTTTCCCTTGTCTGCAGTAATAACCCTTGGACTCTCAGGAGTTGCAAGCTGAGTAAGTACAGAAGTTTCTATATCATAAAGGGCAAGATGAGTTCTTTTTTTATCTCTCTCTTTGTCAACCACCTGAGCTGTGAACTGCACACCCTCCTTCCAATGCCACACCTGCACTCCAGGCCACTCTCCGTCAACAGCAGTTGTGTCCCTTTTTTTTACAGCCGGAGCTGTACCAAAATAGAGCTTGCTCCCATTCTCTGAAAAGTAAAGGGGGGAGTTATCAGGAACTCTCCATCCCTGAGGAAGAGTCGGTTCACCACTCTTAATCCTTCTTACCTCTCCATTCTCTGAGTGTATTGCAATCTCTCCGGAAGAAATCCATGCAAAGTTTTTTCCTGTGTTTGAAACAGATAGTTTTTTTACTTTTTTTGCATTGCCCACAACTTTTTCTGTCTCATTCGCAGGATTAAGAAATACAATATTTTCTCCCTTAACTGCCAATATAGCAGGAGTTTTACCTGCAGTTGCCCAATCCTTGACTTTCCCGGAAACTACACGTTTATTCTCAGCAAGATTTAGAGTTACAAGCGTAGAGTCCTTTATTGTCCATACAATCCACGAACCCCAGTCTTTCATTATGGAGAATTTCATTACGGAATCTACTCTTTCAGATGTCCCCTTTTTGATGTCGAAAAATATAAGAGACTCCATCTTTTTTCCAGCCCTGTGGACAATATAAAAGTCTCCATCATTTGTAATTGCAGCCGTTTTAGCAGAGTCCGCAGAAAACAGCGACTTCCCTTTGCTGTCAATAAGTATTGCTTTGCTGGTGCCTTTCCATGGCTCTACCAATACAGATACAAACTTTCCATCATCTGAAATTCTTTTTTCTGTAATTCTATTCCATTTAACAATATCATCTACGTTAAGTGCCCTTTTACCGTCAGCCGATGCGCTGAAGGAAAAGCCACAGATAAAAAGTGAGAGGATAATTAATGTTAAGGCTCTGTTCATGATATAAATATTATTGTAAACTATTATAATTTTTGCTCTTAAAAGACCGATATTCCCAGATAGGTTGTGAATCTCTCAAGGCTCTCAATCCCTCTGTATGAATTTCCGTTTTTATTAAGTTCCGGACTCCATACCGCTATTGAGAGTTTCCCGGGTATAACAGCAACAACACCTCCGCCTACTCCGCTCTTCCCCGGCAACCCCACACGGTAGGCAAAATCACCCGATTCATTGTACAACCCACATGTGAGCATTAGAGCATTGAGCCTTTTAGCACTTCTGGAGCCGCAGACTCTCTGTTCCGATGATGGGATTACCCCTCCGTTCGCAAGGAAGAGGAAGGAGGTAGCCA
>CAZPRX010000130.1:0-4156 GCA_964588835.1 uncultured Muribaculaceae bacterium | reverse complement strand
TCCAGAACTCTGTTGATGGTCTTGCCCAGTTGTTGTAAAAGCCCCAGCTTACAAGCGAAGTGGGTGATTTTGGCTCCAGAATATGTGCAATAACCTTCACCTTTGGCTGGGATGTCTTAACTAAAACGTCGCCCTTTTTGAAAGCGACTCTCTCTTTCTGGACTTTGTAGTCAACAGTAAGCATAAATCTTCCCTCGTAAGGGTATGGTGACCATTTGGGATTGTGAAATCTGTAAGTCTCTACCTCGAGGGTTCTGTCTGCCTTCAACCTTTCATATCCTATACCGTGCACATTTAGCAGCTCTATTGTCTCAATCTGCTCTTGAGGGATAATGTAAGCCTCAGGAAGTTTAATTTTTAGTTCGGGCTGATACGATGTAAACAGCGGCATTTTGATTGTAATGGGTGCTGTTCGGTCAGAAAATCTCCATTCTGCTCCGCTCAGGTCGCTGATTACAGTTTTCTCTTCCCATGCTAGAAAATCAACCATTTCACTAACTTTTCTGTCGTGACTGAACATTAGTGGAAGCGAGTCTATACGGAAGTTTTGTGAAACTACCGCAGATTCAGCCTCTGCAACGGCTTTTTTGAGACCTCCTGCATTTCTGTTTGATATTTCGAGAGATGAGAGAATTATGTTGTATGCCGATGTGACTCTCTCTTTATATGGCTTGTATATGTGGTTTTCAAGCAGCAGGCCGATGCGGTTGTTTGCCGATGCGTAGCCGTTTGAATATTGTGGAGGGAAATTGTCAGGAAGAACACCAGCTCCGGGGTTAGTGTAGCTGTTGAATTCAAAATATGGAAAAATGGGATATCCGGCTCTCTCCATTGAGCTCTTAAGCTCCTTCTCAAATATGTTTTTACTCCAGTTAAGCATCGGCTCAGCAAGAAATCCACAATGGTCTAGCCCATAAGTGGAGACGTACTGAAAATCGGCTCCGTTAGTGACGTGTATGTCAATGAAAACCTCTGGCATCCACTCTCCGTATAGGGCAAGCAATGCTCTGGTCTCGGGAGCGTCGGCCTTAATAAAATCCCTGTTCATATTAAGCCTCTGAGAAGTGAATCGGGCTCCCACCTCTTCAGGTCCGTTCTGATTAATTCTGTAGTGGCTGCCAAAATCTTCGTGGCCGTCAACATTAATAATGGGAATAAAAAGGAGTGAAGCACTGTCCAAAATCTCTGTGTGCTTTCCGTGAATTGCGATATCACGGATTAGCATCAGTCCTGCATCTTTACCATCCGGCTCACCCGCATGGATAGCAGCCTCTGCCAGGACAATCACTCTGCCTTTTGCACGTATCTGCTCAGGAGTTGAAAGTCCGTCCTTATCCAGAATCAGCAATGGAATCTCCCTCCCCTGAGGAGAGATACCCATAGATTTATATGTGACCAAACGCGAGCTTTGAGCCAGCATCTTTGAGTACTCAACTGTCTCATCGTACCTGGGCGTTTTGTTGAACCCGCTTTTCTCGTAATGTGTCAGGAATTTGTCTTTAAACTGTCCGTTAACATTAGATGTAGGGAGCAAGAAAAGTGTCAAAAGGAAAACGACTCCACCCCAGGGGTAAAGTGTCAAACGGTTGAAATTGAAGCGCATATAATTATTTAGGGTGTTTATAAGTTACTAATTAACAATTATCTGACACTTTACCCCTGGGGTCAGGTGCCGTCAAAAAGAGCTACCGTTTCCGATAGCTCATTTTTATGTTTGCAGTTTAATTGCAAGAGATAGCCGCAAGACTATTTTCTGCCGTACTGAGCAAGTGCTCCAAGCTCCTCTTCGATACGAAGAAGTTGGTTGTACTTGGCCATCCTGTCTGAACGGCTAAGTGAGCCGGTCTTGATTTGGCCTGAGTTTGTAGCAACTGCTATGTCTGCAATGGTTGAGTCCTCGGTCTCGCCTGAACGGTGAGAGGTAACTGAGGTGTATTTGTTGCGGTGAGCAAGTTCAATTGCGTTAAGGGTCTCGGTAAGGGTACCGATTTGGTTAACCTTGATAAGGATTGAGTTTGCGCATCCGGTGTCGATACCTTTCTTAAGGAACTGGACGTTTGTTACAAAAAGATCGTCACCTACAAGTTGTATTTTTGAACCAAGTGCGTCTGTAAGCATTTTCCATCCTGTCCAGTCCTCTTCAGCCATACCATCTTCGATTGAGTCGATAGGGTATTTATCTGCCAGTGATTTCAGGAATTCAACCTGTGCAGCAGCATCTCTCTTTGCACCGTTAGGGCCTTCGAATTTGCTGTAATCATATATTCCGTCTTTAAAGAACTCACTTGCTGCGCAGTCAAGAGCGATTGTAATATCTTTTCCAGGCACATAACCTGCTTTTGTAATAGCTGCGAGGATAGATTCAAGGGCATCTTCAGTACCATTAAGTACAGGAGCAAAACCACCTTCATCACCTACAGCTGTGCTTAGACCTCTGTCGTGGAAAATTTTCTTAAGGCTGTGGAATACCTCAGCACCCATTCTTAGACCCTCTCTGAAGCTGGTAGCTCCGATAGGACGGATCATGAATTCCTGGAATGCGATAGGGGCATCTGAGTGAGAACCTCCGTTGATGATGTTCATCATAGGAACAGGAAGTGTTACTGCATTTACACCACCGATATAACGGTAAAGTGGTATTTGCAGATAATCTGCAGCTGCTCTTGCTACTGCCAGTGATACTCCAAGGATTGCATTCGCACCAAGCTTTGATTTGGTAGGGGTACCATCAAGCTCAATAATGAATTTATCTATCTCTGCCTGATTCAGTGCGCTCATGCCCAGAACTGCAGGTGCAATAATATCGTTTACATTTTCAACAGCCTTCAGAACACCTTTTCCAAGATAACGTTTCTTGTCGCCGTCTCTGAGTTCAAGAGCCTCATTAATACCGGTAGATGCTCCTGATGGAACTGCTGCTCTTCCGAATGCTCCGGAGAGAAGTTGTACATCTACTTCAATGGTGGGGTTACCGCGTGAGTCAAGAATTTCGCGCGCAAAAACATTGCTAATTTCCATATTATTCAAATATATTTAAAAGTGTATTACAAAATCGGTGCAAAAATAATCATTATCGCGGAATATCTAGTCTCTGAGCAGATATTCGACGGTAGATACAACCCTTACCACCTTAATGTAAGGTGAGTTTGCATCTCTGTCACTTATTGAGAACTGACCCTGGCTTGCACTCTTAATCTTGCCAAGTTTACTCTCTGAATCCTTGGCAAATTTTTCAGCAGCAGCCCTTGCATTGCGGGTTGCCTCCTCAATCATTGCCGGCTTTATGTCGTTAAGTTTAGTGTAGAAATATTGTGTTGAAAATTGGTAATCTCCGGTACTGAGAGCAATACCCTTTTGAAGAAGATCAGACTGTGAAGAGATTAGCCCGTTAACAATTTCAACCTTCTCAGAAGTTACCGTAAGAACACTTGTTATGTTGTATCTGTATGTTGCCGGCTGGCTCTGGTATCTCTCTGCACTCATATCAATTATCTGTGGTGCCGATACTGATATCTCTGTCTCATCCAGACCGCTTGCAATCAGATACTCTTTTATTATTTTATTCTTAGAATTAATAGAGCTGTAAAGTGAAGCAAGATCATTACCTATCTCCTTAAAAGCCAGGGGCCAGATTACCCTGTTCGCCATTACCTCCTGTTCTGCAAGTCCCTTTACTGAGACCACTCTGTCATAAGACTTAAAATACCTAACAGAACTGAACAGTGCATACGACAGCATTGCAGCTCCAATAATGATTGTGGCCAGTGTTAAGATATGGCCGTTTTTGCCTCTGCTCTCCATAATTTTCTATACATTTGTAATCTTTACAACAAATTTCAAGCCATGAAGAACTTTAACCCCAAAATTCTAATTTCCACACTAATTTGTTTGATTTTAACAACTTCCGCACTCGAAGCGCAGGAAAATCTAAAAATTGTAAGAGGTAAGACAGATACTGTTCGCGCAATGCCCGGAGCTGTTCATTTTATAACAGGAGTAGTTCCGTCAGGGAGCGCAGTTTATGTAAACGGTACTCCTGTAAAAGTATTTAAAACCGGCTCTTTTGGAGCTGAATTAAGACTAAACGAGGGGCCAAATCCGGTAGAGGTTAAGGCCGATAAAAATGGAGCATCAACCATTGAGAAGTTTACTGTCA
>CAZPRX010000129.1:0-4174 GCA_964588835.1 uncultured Muribaculaceae bacterium | reverse complement strand
AGGAAAAACTCCGGAAGTTATGCGGATACTCTGTGAATGCAGTAAGATTGCCAGAGAACCATGAAGGAGTCTCCGCCACAGCGAACGAAGTGAGCGAGGAGGAAAAACTCTTGATGGACGGTTAGGTGCTGGTAAGTTTTTCAAGTGACTAAGATTTTATATATCTAATTATCTTATATTCTATTAAACAGGCAGTTATGATGTATTGCTAAAATACTCATTAAAATATCGAACAATTGTATTACAAATCATAAGTTCTTTGCCTACATTTGCGCCCGAAAAATCAATGAATATGTACCATCAGGCAACAGAGATCAGAAGAGAATTATTGAGGAGAGTTTGCGAATTGACTTTCAATGAGGAGCTGGAGGAGGAGATTGACAGAATACCGCTCCATATGAGGCCGAGGATAACAGCGCTGAGCCGCTGCTGCGTTCATAAAGACAGAGCTGTAATTAAGTATAGGGTTATGACAATACTCGGTTTTAATGTTACAGATGAAACTGATGAACTTACCAGACTTAGCGAGTACGCCAGAATGTCCCGTGAAAGGAGAGACTTTACTGATGTAATGCTTACGGTGGTGGATGAAGCTTGCAGTTCGTGTGTGAAGCAGAATTATACTGTAACAAATCTTTGTAAGGCTTGTGTGGGTCATCCCTGTACTTATGCATGCAACAAGGATGCAATTGCAATGAATGGCAGGGCAAAAATTGATCCCTCAAAGTGTGTAAACTGTGGTAGATGTTTGACCGCATGCCCTTTTCATGCTATCGTCTATACTCCTGTTCCGTGTGAAGAGGCTTGTCCGGTGGGGGCTATCACTAAGAATGATTCGGGAGTGGAGGTTATTGACTGGAGCAAATGTGTATTCTGCGGGAAGTGCAAAGAGGCTTGCTCATTTGGGGCTATTATGGAGAAGACCTACCTGGTGCAGATAGCAGAAGAGATGAAGGATCCTTCAAAGAGACTGGTAGCAATGGTCGCTCCGGCTTTTGCGGGACAGTATGATCAGCCATACGAAAAGGTTTTGGCTGCAATTAAAGAGAGTGGTTTTGACGAGGTGATTGAGGTAGCCTTAGGAGCAAATATAACCTCCAGGAATGAGGCCGATGAGTGGGTTGAGAGGGTTAAGGAGGGGGGTGCCTCTTTTATGACAACATCCTGCTGCCCCTCTTATAAGGCCTGGGCTGAGAAGCACCTCCCGACGCTGCTTCCGTACATATCTCATACCAAGACTCCTGCTGCTTATACAGCAGAGATTGTGAAAAAGACACAGCCGGATTGTGTCACTGTTTTCATTAGCCCTTGCATCGCCAAGAGGGTAGAGGGTTTTTATGATGAAAATATTGATTATGTTATAACTTTTGAAGAGATGGCAGCCATAATTGAGGCAAGGGGAATTGATATCGCATTATGTGAGCCGATTGCCCTCTCTGAGGAGGTTGAAAAAAGTGGAAGATATTACGCAAAAACAGGTGGCGTCGCTGCCTCGGTGGCACAGTATCTGCAAGATAAAGAGGCATTCTTACCCATGGTTGTGAACGGACTGGATAAGGAGTCGGTGAAAATGCTAAAGAGTATTGCGCAAACCGGAAAATCGGATGCAAACATGATTGAGGTGATGATGTGTCAGGGGGGATGCGTAAACGGTTGCAGCACAATATCGGATTACAAAGCGGCTACAAGAAGGCTGCAAAAAATATGATGTTATGAAAAGGGACATGGTAATTTACACAGAGAAAATCAATTGTCAGGATTGTTACAAATGTATAAAGGTCTGTCCCGTTAAATCAATAAAGGTTGAGGACTTCAGCGCCTCTGTTATTAATGATACATGTATCTATTGCGGACAATGTATAAATGCATGTCCTGCAGGGGCAAAAAAATACAGGGAGGAGCTGGAGACGGTTCGTGATTGGCTCAATCATAATTATGATGTTATTGCGTGTCTGGCTCCCTCTTTTGTATCTGATTTTGAAAATGTAACTTTTATCAACTTCATAAAGGCATTTTATGCACTAGGTTTTTCTGCAGTATCTGAAACTGCCCTTGGTGCCGATGTCGTTGCCAGGGCAACTGCAAAACGCCTTGACGAAAAGGAGAGAGGTGTTCTTCTTGCAACCTGCTGTCCGTCTGTTGTAAACTATATTAAAATATACTATCCGGAACTCGAGGATTTTCTGGCACCGTTTGTCTCTCCCATGATAGCACATGCAAGAATGCTTAGGGCCGCCGGAAAAAGAGATTCAAAGTTAGTATTTATAGGACCGTGTATTGCGAAGAAACAAGAGGCTGATGTGTATGGAGATGAGATAGATGCTGTTCTTACGTTTGATGAGTTCAGGGAACTTTTAGATGTTGAGGGTGTAAATTTTCAGGATATGGAGAGAATAGATCTTCCGGATAATTTCCTGATAGGTGCATCGGACAGAGCCGGCCTGTTTCCTGTAGATAGTGGCATGATAAGTACAATGTGTGGCGAGATAAGGCCTGTTGATTCAGGTTACATGAGCTTCTCTGGAATGCAGTCCGTTATGGAAATATGTGGATAAGAGGGTTTTTATTGAACTGATGGCATGTGACGGAGGATGTATTAAGGGGCCTGCCACAGCAAAAAGTCCAGGTGTAGCCGGCAAGAGAAACAGGTTGCTGAACGATTTCGATATCTTCAAGCGTTCAGGCCTCGCTATTCCTTTAAATTATAGAGAAATAGATATTTCAAACAGCAAATATAAGATTCCATACAAGATAAATTGCCTGTACAGTGAGGAGGAGATAAAGGGTGTGCTTCTTTCAATGGGTAAGCAGAGCAAGTCCGATGAACTCAATTGTTCGGGTTGCGGATATGATAATTGCCGGGCCTATGCTATGGCCATACTTGAGGGTAAAGCAGAAAGAGAGATGTGTATTTCTCAGATGAGGAAAGAGGCTCAAAATCAGGCCTCAATTCTGTTAAGAAAAATGCCTTACGGCGTTGTTCTTGCCGATGAAAATCTTAGGATAGTTGATACAAACGATAAATTTATTGAGATGGGCGGCGGAGAAATCAAGATGATTTCAGATGCTTTAGGCGGGCTTGCAGGAGCCGATTTGAAAAAGGTTATTCCATATTATAAATATTTTTCTGCCGTTTTAACATCAGGAGAGGAGAACAGAGAGTTTGATGTAAGAGAGGAGGGTCGCAATCTCTCACTTTCCATTATATCTATTCAGCCTCATAAACTTGTGTGTGGAGTTATTCAGAATATGGATGATTCACAAGTTATAAAAGATATCATCTCCGATAAGATTAAAGAGGTAATCAGGCACAACGCAGAGTCTGTGCAGCGGATTGCATTTATATTGGGAGAGAGTGCGTCATTTACCGAGAGCGTGCTCAATTCTGTAGTGGAAAAAAAGAGATAGAGTATTTTGTTAAAATCTTAAAAACATGTTCTTTGGAGCAGAAGAGAACCAATTCTTTATAGAAATCGCCCACACTCAGGAATTTAAGAACGGACAGATTGTGGGTGGTGATACCTTTTTATCAAAGAGTATATCAGGAGGAGATAGGTTTGGTGCTATACTCTCTGATGGTTTGGGCAGCGGTATCCGTGCAAATGTTCTCAGTACCCTCACAGCATCAATGGCTATGAACTATATGCTTCATAACAGACCATTGTCAGATTCATTAAGCACTATCATGGATACCCTTCCTGAAGATGCAGGAGAGAAGATAAGTTACGCAACATGCTCTATGTTTGACATAGACAGAAGCGGAGAGGCACATATTGTTGAGTATGATAATCCGGACTATATTCTTCTCAGAGGCAACAGGCACTTTGAGACGAGGAAGAAGTCGGTAAAAATAAAAACCAGGCAAGGTGTAAGGTCTATGCTTGAGAGTCGGGTTATGCTATTTATGGGAGACAGGCTTGTTTTTCTTAGTGACGGTGTAACTCAGAGCGGACTTGGAAGTCCCCAGCACCCTGCAGGATGGGAGAGGGCCGGTGTAATCTCTTTTCTTGAGGACTTTGTTACAAAGCACCCGGATGTCTCTGCAAAAGAGCTCTCAAAAGTTGTTATGCAAAAGGCTCTTCACAACGATTATTTTATAGCAAAGGATGATATAACATGTGCTGTGGTTTACCTCCGGGCTCCCAGAAGGGTTCTTATCTGCACAGGCCCACCA
>CAZPRX010000128.1:0-4231 GCA_964588835.1 uncultured Muribaculaceae bacterium | reverse complement strand
AAAGATGGCGATCCTTACATGTCATTTGGTTATGAGCTGTTCACATACAAGAATCAGGTTCTCAACAACACATTTACTGTTACAGACAACCTCTCAATCAACCTTGACAAGCACACTATTACTGCTGGTCTTTCATACAGTAATATTTTTGTAAACAACTCGTATATTCGCGAAGGAACAAGCTACTACAGATATGCATCTCTTGATGACTTCATCAATAATGCAAAACCTACAGCTTTTGGTGTTACTTACGGTTACGAAGGACAAGATATAAAGGGTGTTGAAATGAGTTTTGGTCTTGCCAGTGCATACCTTCAGGATGAGTGGCAGATTGATCCTAAGTTCAAACTTACATACGGTATCCGTGCTGAACTTCCTCTATATCATAACAAGCTTGTTGACAATCCTGCTGTAGCAGCTCTTGATTTCAACGGTTATAAAATGAACCTTGGCGAATGGCCAAACAGTAAAGTTCAGATCAACCCAAGAGTTGGTTTCAACTGGGATGTTAAGGGAGACAGAAGTATCCAGCTTCGCGGAGGCACAGGTATCTTCTCAGGAGTACTTCCATTTGTATGGTTTACAAACCAGCCTACAGCATCAGGTACTGTTCAGAGTCCTGAGATTGGTCTATCAGCAAACAATCTTCCTGCAGATTTCAGATTTAATCCTGATTTCAAGGCACAGGTTGCAAAATACCCATCTCTTTTCCCTCCAACAATGAGTTCTACACTTGCAAGTGGAGCAGCTCTTGCTGAAGTTGACAAGGATTTCAAGATGCCGCAAATCTGGAGATCAAACCTTGCCGGTGACTTTGAACTTCCGGGCAACATGATTCTTACTATCGAAGCTCTATATTCAAAAGATATCAACGCAGTTGTTCAGAAGAATAAAAACCTTCCTAACGCTCAGAACATATTCCTGGGAGCAGACTCTCGTCCACGCTGGACTAACAGGTTTGTTAACAGCAGGGTCTCTTCTGCGATGGTTCTTGATAACTCAAACAAAGGTTATCAGGCATTCTTCACAGCTCAGTTGATTAAGAACTTTGAATACGGACTATCCGGTATGTTGGCTTATACATTCAACGTTGCTAAAGACGTTACTTCAAATCCAGGCTCGTCTGCGTACTCTGCATGGACAAGTAACCTTGATGCATTCAGTCTGAACCATCCATCACTTGGATACTCAAGCTTCTCAGTTCCTCACAGAGTAGTGGGATCACTTTCATATAGAATAGAGTATGCAAGACACCTTGCAACTACTATCTCAGTATATTATAACGGAGCAGCTTCAGGAAGATCTTCTGTAGCTTATTCAAATGATATGAATGGTGACGGTGCTGTTTCTGACCTTATTTACATACCTAATCACAAAGACGAAATCAATTTTGTTGATGTACCTGGTAAAATGACAGCAGCTCAGCAAGCAGACAAATTCATGGAGTATGTTAAAGGTGATAAATACCTTAGCAAGCACATGGGTGAATATGCAGGAAGATTTGCATATGTAAATCCATGGAGAAACCGCTGGGATGTTAAAGTTCTTCAGGATGTGTTTGCAGACTTTGGAACTGACAGAAGATATACTCTTCAGGTTTCACTTGATATAGTAAACGCAGCTAACCTGCTTAGCAAGAACTGGGGTCTTTACAAGAAGTCTGGTTTGGCAAATAACTATGATGTAATTATGCCTTTGACTTACAAAGGTGTAAATCATATGGGCCAGCCTACATACACTTTGAATGCTTCAGATTTAGCTAACTTTGACGCTAAAAACCAGTTAATCAATCAGGTTACTACAGGAAGTACCTGGGGAATGCAACTAGGTCTTCGTCTGTTGTTCTAGTATTTTTACTGAAAAATGTTTTCTGTGGAGCTCTCATTATATGGGAGCTCCACTTTTTTTATTGGGTTTAATTTTACTAACTTTGTTTAGTAGCGAGAGGGATAGGGAGATAATGGCAACTAAACAGGAGATTGGCAAACGAGGGGAGCGTGAAGCAGAGATGTTTCTTAATGACAAAGGGCTAAGAACGCTTGAGTGCAATTGGCGATGTAACCACAAAGAGATAGATCTTATAATGGATGAGGATAATGTTATCCATTTTGTGGAGGTAAGAACACTCACAGCGCCATCTTTACTTAAGCCATACGAAACAGTGGGTTTAACCAAACAGAGGAACCTGATTAGAGCAGCCTCCTCTTATCTTGCACAAAAGAGGGTCAGAAAAGAGGTCTCTTTTGATATTGTATCGGTACTGTTTAATAATGGCCGGGCAGAGATAGAATTCTTCCCAAACGCATTCTCACCTAGATGGTAAGTTTTTATAAAGTCAAGATAATGAACAAGAATAATTACTGTATAATCATGGCCGGCGGAATTGGAAGCAGATTCTGGCCGGTAAGCAGAAATTCAAAACCCAAACAATTTCTTGATATTCTTGGCGTAGGAAAATCATTTCTGCAACAGACTTTTGAGAGATCATCCCAAATTATTGAGAGGGATAATATTCTTATCGTAACTTCAATACAGTACAAAGAGCTCGTAATGGAGCAGCTTCCGGGGATAAATCCGGATAATGTACTGCTCGAGCCCTACAGGAGAAACACGGCACCTTGTTTGGCTTACGCAACTTATAAGATTCTTAAGAAAAATCCTGCAGCGACAGTTGTGGTAGCTCCTAGTGATCATCTGATTATGAATGATAATCTTTTTCTTAAGACAATAGAGAATGCGCTGGAATACGCAGCAGGTCATAATGTACTTCTAACTCTAGGTATAAACCCTACTAGACCGGAGACGGCATATGGATATATTCAGGCAAATAAATCGGAAGAGGTTATAATAGGTGATAAACCGGCTTACCTTGTGAAAACCTTTACAGAAAAACCTAATATTGAGCTTGCGGGGGTATTTGTTAAGTCAGGGGAGTTTCTCTGGAACTCAGGCATTTTTATCTGGAATATTCAGACAATAAAGAAGGAGCTTGAACAGCACCAGCCAGGGATTGCATCAATGTTCAGCAAGGGGAAGGATATATATTACACACCCTCTGAGGCGGAGTTTATTAAATCGGTATATGAGGATTGCACTAGTATATCTATTGACTATGGTATAATGGAAAAGACTGAGAAGGCAATTGTCTATCCGGCATCCTTCGGATGGTCTGACCTTGGAACCTGGGAGGCTCTCTACTCAGAGGCAGAGAGGGATGAGAATGGTAATCATGTTGTGGGAGAGGAGACAATGGTTTCTGATGTGAAGGGGAGTGTAGTGGTGACTCAGGAGAAAAACAAGCTTGTAGTTGTTAAGGGACTACAGAACTTTATGGTAATTAATACAGATGATGTTCTGCTTGTTTGTCCAAGAGAAGAGGCGGCGTTTAAAGGAGTTCTTACAGACCTGCCTTTGAATGAATTTATGAAATATCAATAAAATATATATATGGCAAGCGCACCGTTAACAATTGAAGTTCAGTCAGAAATAGGAAAACTGGAAGCAGTACTCCTCCATTCACCTGGGGCTGAGGTTGAAAACATGACTCCAAGAAATGCTCAAAGAGCATTGTATAGTGATATCCTTAATCTTTCGATTGCTCAAAAAGAGTACGAACAGGTATCGGGTGTATTAAATAAGGTGGCAAAGACCTATCAGATAAGAGATCTGCTTGTGAAGATTTTAGATAATCACGCTGAGCGAGAGGCTTTGATTGGGAAAATATGTGTTACGGAGAATGTGACAGATTATTTTGAGTACCTGATGGATATGTCTTCAAAGAATCTTGCTGCTGTACTTATTGAAGGCCTTCCGGCTAAAATCAATACTCTTACATCGTATCTCAAGGATGATTACTACGCATTACTGCCTTTATACAATTTCTACTTTACAAGAGATGCATCGGTTAGTATAGGTAACAGGGCTCTTATTTGCAAAATGGCAAGTAAAGTTAGGATGAGAGAGTCTCTTATTACAGAGGCAATTTTCCGCAATCCCAGATTTTTTGATTGCAATCTTTTAAATGCACATGACTTCCAGCCGGGAAATGACGAAATCTTCATGGAGGGTGGAGATATCCTTATTGCAAGAGAGGATATCCTTATCATTGGTAATGGAATGAGAACGAGCAGCCTCGGGATAGATCAGCTTATTAATAAATTATGCAGATCAACTAACCAGGAGAAATGGCATGTTATTGTTCAGCAATTGCCGGATTCTCCGGAGTCTTTTA
>CAZPRX010000127.1:0-4263 GCA_964588835.1 uncultured Muribaculaceae bacterium | reverse complement strand
CTTGGGCATAGCAACCCCCGCATTTGGATGAGAAGCAAATCCCTCGTGCATTCGCTCTATCCATCCAGGAGTAACCTCAACATCTGAATTGAGCAGAATAAAATACTCTGCCTCAATTTGAAACAGTGCTTTGTTGTAACCGCCTGTAAAACCTAAGTTTATATCAAAGCTTATCACTTTCACTGATGGATAGTGATGAGAGACCCACTCAAGAGAGCCATCTGTTGACCCATTATCTGCAATGACAACAAAGCTACTCTCAGATGAAGAGTACTTTACCACTCCCGGAAGAAAGCGCTCAAGATAGTGCTTTCCGTTCCAGTTTAATATAACAACAGCTGTTAATGGCAATTTTAAATAATTTTGAGAATACGCAAAATTAGGATTAAAAGCGATATCTCAAACCTAATTCCAGTTTAAACTGTAAAGGTTGTGCACTCCTTATGCTTTTTGGCTGATTTCCTTTGAAATAATACACAAGCATAGGGTCGGCATAAAGCCCCATGTGTTTGCCGAGTCTGAACTCTCCGCCAATTGTGGCTCCTGCGGACCACTGAAATCCCGGAACAGAATTTGTTTCATCAACAGGCAACACGCCATTTTTCTCTACTCTTTCCGCCAGCCCTTTCTCAATAGTTGCTCCCGCTCCTCCATAAAGTATCAAATTCTCATTTGAAAAAATATTTGCATAAAGATAAACCGGTAATCCTATATAGTGAAGTGTATGCTCCCTGATAACCGTTTCGTTAAATCTCTGCTCCTCTGTAGTTGAGTATAGCATTGTATAATTGAGTCCTGTCCCCAGTGAGAAGACCCTGTTAAGAGGCACCATTAACTGCAACCCTACCGAAACTGCCGGAAGATATCTTGTATCGTAAACTGTCTCAATCTGACTCTGCTCCCTGTCCAGCGAAGATGTGAACTGCATAAAGTCAGTTTGCATGTAAGTGTTAAGAATCCTCTCGCTGTTACCTACCCCGGGAGTAAGCAAAGTTGAGAATGCCAGTGATGGTTTTCTCCTCCTTGATTTAATCTGCACCTCTATGGGGAAGTCCGATTTGATGAAGTCCGACTTTTCTATCCGCTGCGGACTCTCTTTTTCATTCACTTTCTTTTTCTCTTTCTCTATCTTTTTCTCAGGTTGAACAGCCTCGTTCTGGCCCGCCTCTTTCGGTTGATTCACCTCATTAACCACAACTGGCTCAGAAACCGTTTTTACCGGCTCAATTATGCTCTCCGTTGGCTCGATTATAAGCTTCTCGGCCTTAATTACACTCACCTCCGGTTCGCTTGTCATTATTTCCGGCTCGGTTTCAATTACTGCTATTTGTTCCGCTGGCCTGTTTAGAGGAGCTTTAATCTCATCATTGCCAATTATAAAAAATAGCGCAACAGCTGCTGCCACGGCTGCAACTGCACTAAAACTCCTTACGAAGATAACCCTCCTCCTTCCTGAAGAGAGACTCTTCTCAATAGATATCCATGATGAGGGTTCCGGGGTTTCCCCGTAACTCTCCATCATGTTTCTGATGCTTTTATCAAAATCACTCTCCTTCATTCTGCCTCCTTATTCTTTCCTGAAGCCACGCTCTTGCTCTGCTTAACTGAGAGCGTGAGCTGCCTTCACTTATGTTCAACTCTTTAGCAATCTCCTGATGGTTATACCCCTCAACAGCATACATATTGAAAACGTATCTAAAACCATCCGGCATTGAAGCTATCAACTCCATAAGCTCTTTTGAGCTTAATGTTTCAAACGGCCCCGGACTGTCACTCAACTCTCCAACAGCATTGTTAATCTCCTCAGTATTCCTGAGAATATCGGCCTTTCGCAGCGACATTAGTGCGGTGTTGACGAATATTCTTCTCATCCACCCCTCAAATGAACCGGCTCCGGTGTAGCTATCAATCTTGTTAAAGAGCGTAATGAACCCGTCGTGCAAAATATCCTTAGCCCTCTCTCTGTCCCCCGCGTAACGAGTTGCCAGGGTGAGCATCCTTGGAGCATATGTTTCGTAGAGTTTCCGCTGAGCAGGAGCTTCCCGCTTTATGCAGCCCTCTATTAACTCCTGCTGTGTGGAATATTCTCTTTTACGGGTTGCCATTGCTGTTATTAATAGATGCAATTTAGGGGCTTTTTGCTGCATTTGCAATGAGAAATGAATGTTGGTTTGATATTTGTATCGGGATTATTTGATTAATTTTGTGTGTCTAATGGTTTTAATGAAACGAAAATTGAAAAACAGAGCCTTAAAGTTTATAACAGCAGTTTGCCTTTTGCTGGCTGCAACCTTTTCGTCTGCAAATCTAGAGGCTAAGAAAGATGTAAGAGAGAGAAACTTCATGTTTATTGAAGGTTTGAGAATGCTCAACCTGGGGAACCTTACTGGTGCAGAGAAGATTTTTACAGAGCTGTCATCTAAATTTCCTGATATGGATGCTGCCTACTACTATCTAGCCGACATTAACCTTAAAACCGGAAATTTAACCAAAGCCCTCTCCTTCACAGAGAAGGCAGTTGAGGCAGACAGTACAAACTACTGGTATGGAATTCAGCTTGCCAGAATACACTCCGCCACCGGCAACTTTGACCAGGCAGCAAAAGTATATGAAAGAATACTTACAGGAAACAGGGCAAACACTTCATTAAACATTGAGCTTATTGAGCTTTATTCGCGGAACAAGGAGTACGATAAAGCACTCGCTGCTCTGCTCGATATTGAAAAAAAGAATGGGTTAAACGAGGCAATAGTGCTCACAAGATATAACATAATGGCTACCCAGGGCAATCAAGAGCTGGCAATTAAGTTACTTGAGGAGTTCAGCAACTCTACCCCTACTCCCAGAACAGCTACCTTGCTTGGAGACTATTACTCATCTGTGAAACGTGACTCCACAGCAATGGAGAACTACACTACTGCACTGGCACTGGATCCCGGATATATCCCTGCAATCTTTGGACTTGCTGAAGGGTTCAGAATGAGAGGACAGTTTGATCTCTACTTCAAACACATGTTTCCGTTTATGTCAAATGAAGACGTTAATCCGGTAATGAAATCGGAGTACATGAGCGAACTGCTGACAAATCAAAAATTTGTGCAGACTTTTTACCCACAAGTGGATACAATGATGCAAAATTTATATACCGCCCACTCTTCAGATACTTCAGTAGCTTACAATTATGCAGTATTTCTGGTTCAGACATCAAGAGCTGATTCGGGACTTCAGGTACTTAAGAAAAATGTTGATCTTTTCCCCGGAGAGAGAAGACCAGTACACCAATATCTCTCACTTTTATACTTTCTGGAGAGGTGGGAAGATCTTGTAAATACCAGTACGGATGCTTTGTCAACTCATCCAAAAGACTTTGACTTTATGCAGCTGAAAGGGATTGGAGAGCTACAGTTAAATAAGACCAATGAAGCAATTTCCACGTTCCTGGGTATTCTTCCTCTGGCTAAAGGAGATAGTGCTACCACTGTCAGGATTCTTTCAATTCTGGGTGACACTTATTACATGGCCGGGAACAAAAAAGAGTCGTACAAATACTACAAAAAAACTATCAGGCTGGAGCCAAATCATGCTCCTGCCCTGAATAACTACGCATACTATCTGAGTGAGGAGAATAAACAGCTTAAGAGGGCGCTTAGTATGAGTAAGAGGACTGTGGATCTTGAGCCTGAAAACTCAACATATCTGGACACATATGCATGGATTCTTCACAAATTGGGTAAAAATGAAGAGGCAAAAACAGTTCTTAAGCAGGCAATGGTGTTTGGCGGTAATGAAAATGCAGATATAATTGATCATTATGCCGAGGTTCTGTTTGCCCTTGGAGAGAAAGACCTTGCCTTTATGTACTGGATTCAGGCAGATAAGCTTGATCCATCTCTGGGTATAGCATCAAAAGTTGAGAAAATTAAAGCCGGTCAAAGATGAGAGTCAAAGGTAAAATCTTGCTGATATTACTTCTGATTATACTTCCTGCAGGAGTATGGGGGCAGAGCATTGAGGAGCAGGAGAAGAGAAAGAGGCAGATAGAGGAGGAGATTGCATTTCTGGACAGTCAGCTCTCATCGACAAAGAAAAAGCAGGCAGATAATACAAAAGAGCTCAACTTTATTCGCAGAAAGATTGCCAACAGAAAGAAACTTCTTGCACAGATAGAGACCGAGATTCGTGAAATCGATAAAGAGATGACTCGCAATGAGGGCGAAATAAATAAATTAAGCAGAGATCTTGACCATCTAAAAAGAGAGTATT
>CAZPRX010000126.1:1218-4276 GCA_964588835.1 uncultured Muribaculaceae bacterium | reverse complement strand
ATTAAGTTTTTTTCTTTGTTAGAGCCCCCCCACCAGGGATCACCGAGCTTTAGCGAGGTAATCCCAACAATCCCATCACTCACCCCCGGACCCCTTTCCAGACATAATCTTGACATTACTCAAATCCCTCTTAAAAAACCTGTCCGGAGTCTCACCAGTTATCTCTTTAAACTCCCTTATAAAATGAGACTGGTCATAATACTTACCCTTAAATACTATATTCTGGTAATCAATAGTCACTCCACTCTTAATTGACTCCCAAATCCTGTTTACCCGTATTATCCTCTCCAGTCTTTTAGGCGAAGTTCCCACTCGTTTAATAAATTGCCGCTGAAGCGTCCTTGCGCTCACTAAAAACTCACCCTCAATATCAGTAATTGCCTTTTCCAATGCAGTATCAACTATTTTATCATAAAACACATCAATATAATCCGGCACATATTCACTTGGAAAATACTCATCAATAAAGCTCTCAAAGCAAACAATCCATTTATCAACGGAATTATACATCCCTAATCGATTCCTTAACCCCTCAAAAGGATCCACAGGTAGGTTAGCATAAATACTCTCTTCTGAATCCAGGTTCAAATTAAATATCCTCGACAAAACAGATGGCCTGCAAGTAACAATAAATGTTGTGCAAGAAGCATTAATTCTCATCATTCTTGATACTGAGGTAACAGGAGCTATGAAGTAGGAGGGAAGTCTCCCTATTGGAGGATTAAGCATGAATGGCGAAGTTCCAAAGTGGAAAACCAGAGAGACATCCTCCCTGGGAATAAATTTTTCTAGCACATCTGCATCCTCAGAAGACCTGATTGCTTCGTACTGCTTTACAAGCCATTCGTATCTCTTCGTTGGTTTGCGGAAACAGACATCCATTGCAATAGTTATTTGTTAATACGACCTCTCATCTCTGCCCTCATACCAGTTGATAAAGGCAGTATTAACCACCTTATTCCCACCTGGTGTAGGATAATCTCCGGAAAAATACCAATCTCCCGTATGGTCAGGTATTGCTTTATGCAAATTATTAATAGTTTGAAAAACAATTCTTACATCTGCCTTAATCAAAGGACTCTTAACCATCTCTGCAATCTTTAAAGATATCTCATCATCAGTGAACTGAGAGTAAATTTCCTTAACATGATTCTTCACATCCTCTTTCTTTAATCCTTGCTGATCTTTGCACTTTTTGTACACCTCATCGATGATATTTTCTCTTCCACTCTCTCTCAGCAGCTCAATTGCAGCGTTAAAGGCCACAAATTCGCCCATTCTGGTCATATCTATACCATAACAGTCCGGATACCTTATCTGAGGTGCCGAGGAGACTATTACTATCCTTTTTGGGCCCAGACCGTCAAGAATTCTAAGAATGCTTTTTCTCAAAGTTGTCCCTCTAACAATCGAGTCGTCCATAACAACCAGATTATCTCCTGAACCGATAACCCCATAGGTGACATCGTATACATGACCTGCCATCTCATCTCTGTCAGAGTCGGAAGTTATAAAGGTTCTAAGTTTGGCATCCTTGATTACGATTTTCTCCACCTTTGGCTTTGCTGAAATGCCTCTCTCAACACAATAATTATTGATTCCTTCTGTCATACCAAAAAAGGATGTTTCGGCAGTATTGGGAATATATGTAATTATCGTTTTTCCGAGCTCTCCCTCAACAGCTTCATTAATCTGGTCTGCGAGTAACTCTCCAAGTCTCTTCCTCTCCTGGTAAATATGCCTGTCATTACCTCGTGAGAAGTATATCCTTTCAAAAGAGCAACTTGATCTCTTTTTTGCCTCTCTTACCTTCAAATGAGTAATCTCCCCCTTTTTGTTGATAATCAATGCGCAACCTGGGTCAATCTCATTAATATTAAGGTCATCAACATTAAATGCAGTTCTAATGACAGATGCCTCTGAGGCAACAACAGCAATCTCTTCATCGGCATAATAGTAGGCGGGTCTTATACCCCACGGATCTCTCATTACAAAGGCATCCCCATGACCGGCAACTCCTGCCACAGCATATCCACCATCCCATTCGGCACTGCTTTTTGAAAGTATCGCTTGCCAGTCAAGATTTTCCTCTATCTGAACCGATATATCCTCTCTCGAAAAGCCCAAATCTCTGTAATGCCTGTATTTATTCTGAATCTCATCGTCCATGAAATACCCTACCTTCTCGAGAATTGTTACGGTGTCTGAGTAGTTTCTGGGATGTTGTCCGGCTTCAATGAGACTCATAAATAATTCATCTGTATTAGTAAGATTAAAATTTGCGGCCAGTGCAAGGTTTCTGCTCCTCCAGTTACTGGATCGTTTTAGAGGATGAACCAGGTCAATGTTATTTTTACCAAATGTTGCATACCTGAGATGACCCAGATATATTTCTGAAATAAAAGGAATTGCTCTTTTCGCATCGTGCGAATCAAGAGTTGCAACAAGCTCTTTGTCAATCTGCTGGTTAATAGAACTGAACACCTCCTGAATAGGGTTGGAACCGCAAGACCTTACTCGGTCCATATATTTAAAACCTGGCTCCATATCTAGTTTTACACCCACAACTCCGGCTCCCTCTTGACCTCTGTTTCTCTGCTTCTCCATGAGAATGTACAGCCGTTTGAAACCATATAGCAGAGTTCCGTATTTCTCCTTATAAAAGTCTAGTGGTTTTCTTAGTCTGATAAGGGCAATCCCGCATTCGTGATTTAATATATCGCTCATCTATTGGATCTGTTTAACGATTCCTTTATTTTTTCTTCCGTCAATAAATATGTAGAGTGGCTTCTGGAAAGAGACCACCCGTATGTAATTTGTCTCATATTTGGCATCCATCTTATTCAAGTTTTCAAAAGAGATCAATCCATCATTATTGAATGGGTTAATTGTAAGGTATCCTATTCCAAAAGATGTTAAATTCTGGAAGAAATGTGTTCCTTGGCTTGGCTCTATCTGAAAGTTTTTCATTCCGCATTCAACAATAACCTTCGCTTCAGATATGTTTGGCCATTTAACAGGTATTCCCAGCCACGGATCGCTTGAACCCCAGCGGCCC
>CAZPRX010000126.1:0-1208 GCA_964588835.1 uncultured Muribaculaceae bacterium | reverse complement strand
GTAACCTTTACCCTCTTCTCTGTATGTGTTGTTTAACTTGTCTATCTCCTGAGCCATCTCTTTAGTTTTTGCACTGTCAAAATGCTCCTCTCTTATATAAATAATGTCTGTTACTTTTTCAATCAGGCCGGCTCCCAGTGCTCTTTGAGAATATATCACAGCATTTGATACATCCATTTTTTCCCAGTCAAGAGACTTATTGTCCAGGCTCTCAGTTATTGGTCTTATCTGTAGGAAATTGAATATTTTATCTTCGTCCGAAGGGACATCCATATTCACGGCAAACTCTATTTCAACAGCAGACCTCATCTCCTTCTGACATATATCAAGTAAGTCGCTCAGAATCTCAGCAAGAGGCATTGTGTCGTACTTAAGGATATGCGAAAAGGTTATGATTTTCCTTCCATCTTCAAAATTACTGTCAACTACCCTCTGATTATTCATATCCCATGTAGATGCAACATGGTTCATATTTCTGAAGTGTTTTGCATCGGCAATTTTAAATCTCTCGAGATTTACAGCATCGTCGATAGATGTTTTAAACATCTCTGGCTTAAGATCAAGCGCATACATCTCGTTTTGAGTCTCAGTCAATGCAAGGGCAGGAGTGGAGAGCTGAAGTACATGCTTTGGATGTTTGGGCGAAAACCTTAGTGTTTTTCCACCCTCTACAACCAGTTTCCCAAGGCCAAATGCAAGATTAACAATTCCATCTTCCGATTTTTCTGAGCCTAAAGGATAGAAATTGATAGACCTGGCAACACCTGAAAGGGTGGGGAAGTAGTAGCCCGAATCCTCTGTTCCGCATACATCTTGCAATACAACAGCCATCTTCTCTTCACTTAGTAAATTAGAGGTTGCCTGGATGTATGACCTGCTTGCAGAGAAATATACCGATGCATAGACACTCTTGATGGCTTTGCCCAGAAGTCTTAGCATCTGATCCTTATTTTGAGTGAGAGGAATCATGTAAGTCGAGTATATTCCCGCAAATGGCTGGTAGTGTGAATCTTCAAGCTTTGAACTTGACCTCACCGCTATGGGGCTTGATGCGTTATCAATAAAGACTCTTAAATCCTGAACCAGTGACTCAGGGAGCCTGGAACTTACAAATTCAGAGAGAATCTCATCATCTGAGATATCTGAATTAATTACATACTGAAGCCCGTTTACCTTTATAAATTCATCAAAATAGTCTGTTGCGACAA
>CAZPRX010000125.1:4075-4299 GCA_964588835.1 uncultured Muribaculaceae bacterium | reverse complement strand
TGTTATTCACAATAATGGCTCATTCAAGAATGTCCATAAAACTTTGCTGGAGAGTTTGAATACTTATGGTTACCATAATTTAATGGGCTACATAACAGGAAATCATGATCGTCCCAGATTCATTTCACTAGCAGGAGGTGAGCTAACCCCGGAGGAAGACTGGAAAAGAGCTGGCTGGAAAAGAAATATTGGGGTTGGAAACGAAGAGTCCTATGATTACCTGT
>CAZPRX010000125.1:0-4065 GCA_964588835.1 uncultured Muribaculaceae bacterium | reverse complement strand
TATTTTACATGCATTTATAATGACAATACCAGGAATCCCTACAGTATATTATGGAGATGAGTATGGAGACCCTGGAGCAAATGATCCCGATAACAGGCGCTGGATGAGATTTGAAAATTATAGCCAAAAGGAAAATACTGTACTCGAAAATTTTATTAAACTTTCAAAATTCAGAAGGTCATCAATGCCACTGCTATATGGGGATTATATTCCATTATTTGCTGATGATGATATTATATCTTTTATGAGAGTATATTTAGGACAGATAGTTATAGTTGCTATTAATAAAGGAAGCGAAAAGAGAACTATTGAAGTTAAATTACCTGTTGAAACAGATCTGTTGACTTTACATGCAAGGTCTGGAAAACTAATAAATTCTTCATCTAACATTTTAAAAATTGAAGTTGAGTCAAAGAATTACACATTAATAAATAATTAACAAATATCATATATCATTATGAGAAATTTCTTTTTAATTGGACTTATACTCATCACTACAATATTCAACTCTTGTGATTCTGCAAGCAAAAGTGAATATCTTTCTTTTGTTGATCATCCTGATTGGGCTAGTGACGCTGTAATTTACGAGGTTAATACAAGACAATTTACCGAAGATGGTACTTTTGAAGCCTTTTCAAATCATTTGCCAAGACTAAATGAGCTAGGAGTCAAAATATTATGGTTTATGCCTATACATAAAATTGGACTTGTAGACAGAAAAGGGACTCTTGGGAGCTATTATTCAATTATGGATTATAAAAGCATAAATCCTGAGTTTGGTACAATTGAAGATTTCAAAAAAGTAGTTGACAAAGCTCACGATCTTGGAATGAAGGTAATTATTGATTGGGTTGCAAATCACACCTCCAGAGATGGTATTTGGCTGGCATCTAATCCGGAATGGTACGTTATGGACTCTACGACAAATAGTCCTGTAGCCCCTTTTGATTGGACCGATGTTGCAAAACTCGATTTTAATAACGAATCCATGAGAATGGCTATGTTAGATGCTATGAAATATTGGCTTGAGATAGCAAATATCGATGGGTTTAGATGTGATGTCGCAGGTGAGGTTCCTGTCGATTTCTGGAATCAAGCAGTCAAAGAACTTAAATTAATTGAACCGGAACTTTTTATGTTAGCTGAAGCTGAAAAACCAAGCCTTCAGGAGAATGCTTTTAATATGTACTATGGTTGGAGATTCCACCATATAATGAATGGTATAGCCTATGGAAAATACAATATTGATAGTATAAGAGCCTATTTCAATAACGATGTAAAGAAATTTCCAACAAACACAATCGCTATGAATTTTACATCTAATCATGATGAAAACTCGTGGAATGGGACTGAATTTGAAAGGCTGAAAGATCATACAGAGCAAATGGCTGCTTTGACTTTTGTGCTGCCAGGTATGCCTCTTATTTACAATGGACAAGAAGTTGGTTTCAACAGACGACTTGAGTTTTTTGAAAAAGATGTCATTGATTGGAATGGGAATCAATATTTCACTGATTTATATCAGAATCTCGTCAGGTTAAGGAAAGGAGTTCCTGCCTTGAGCGCTCTGAATTTTAATAGTTTTACCGAATTTAAAACTTCAGATCCTACGTCTGTATATGCTTTTAAGAGAGTAAACGGAGAGAGTATACTTGTGGCAGCATTTAATTTTTCAAATAAACCAGTTGAAGTAAAATTCTCAGAAATGAATATTGATGGTGTTTTTACTGATTTTAAAACAGGGAACCTTGTTGAAATCTCTGAAATGAAAACAATTGAACCTTTTGGATACAAGATTTTATACAAATGAGACTAATAAAATATTTTCTGATAGTATTATCGTTTATTTCATATACTTCTTATTTACATTCAGCAGAGATAAGCCGAATTGAGCCACCGTCTTGGTGGTCAGGGATGAATAATCCAAATTTGCAAATTATGCTTTATGGTGTAAATCTTAAAGGATCAAATGTTATTACAAAAGAGAGGGGTATTGAAATCACTTCCGTTGAGAATGCCGATTCTCCTGATTATTTATTTGTTAACATCAATATTTCACCTAAACTTAAGGCAGGCGGTTATAAATTCACACTAATCAGTAAAAATGAAACGATTGACTTTATTTACCAGATTGGCACTAAAGGCAATTCGGGAGTTTATACAGGCAAAGGTTTTAATAGTGAAGATATGGTTTATCTTCTCATGCCGGACAGGTTTATTAATGGTGATTCATCAAATGACAGCCATTCTGATGCTATTGAAAAATCAAATTCTAATAACAAATACGGCAGATATGGAGGAGACATTCTAGGAATGATAAATTCATTGAAATATCTTAAAAATTTGGGTGTTACAAAAATTTGGGCTACTCCTCTTTTATTTGACAATGAACCTGTTGCCTCGTACCACGGATATGCTTGTGCTGATTATTACAGAATTGATCCCAGATTTGGAGATAATGCTTTGTTTAAAAAGTATGTTAATACAGCTGCCGATAATGGAATTGGAATAATAATGGATTATGTACCTAACCATTCAGGATTAGGACATTGGTGGATAAATAATTTACCCTTTAAAGATTGGGTACACACATTTCCAAATTATACTCAATCAAATTATGCAATGTCTACTCATAGTGATATCCATGCTGCAGAAATTGATAATTTAAAATGTACTACAGGATGGTTTGATACCTCAATGCCTGATATGAATTTAAAGAATCCGTATTTACTAAAGTATTTTGTACAAAACGCGATCTGGTGGACAGAGTGGGCCGGACTTGCTGGTTTAAGGGTAGATACTTATCCATATAGTGATAAACATGCTATTGCTGAATGGACTAATAGAGTTATGGATGAATATCCTGGAATGAACATCGTGGGTGAGTGCTGGTTCTCAACACCTC
Organism: uncultured Muribaculaceae bacterium; assembly: GCA_964588835.1. Lineage (GTDB taxonomy): Bacteria > Bacteroidota > Bacteroidia > Bacteroidales > UBA932 > Bact-08. The sequence continues at coordinate 1,160 of CAZPRX010000125.1, read as the reverse complement.
AAGAGATTTCTTATTGGGAAGGGGCTTCAAATAACAGAGATGGCTATACAAGTCATCTTACAAACGTTATGGACTTCCCCCTTCAAGAGGCACTAGGCTCTGCCCTTATTGAAGATGGGAATCCTGGCTGGGGAGAGGGGATGTTTAAAATTTACAAATCATTATCATTAGATTTCATATACTCTAACCCTTTACATTTACTTATTTTTGCCGATAATCACGATACAAACAGAATATCAGAAAGGCTCAAAGGGAACAAGAATAAACTAAAAATGATGATTAACCTTCTTGCAACTCTAAGGGGTATTCCTCAGCTTTACTATGGGACTGAGATAATGATGAAAACTAGTGATGGCAAATTAGGTCATGGTGAAGAGAGAATGGCTATGATTAATATAGATCAATTTACTCCTGAACAAGATACTATGTATAGTTATGTATCACATATTTTCAACTGGAGAAAGGGGTCTAATGCAATTACAAAAGGATCTATGAAACATTACTGGCCAAATGAAAATTTATATGTGTTTTTCAGAACATTCGAATCAGAAAAAGTTATGGTCATACTAAACAACAACACAAAGCCCATTGAAATTGACTGGAGTAAATATTCAGAATCAGTTAATATAGGAGAAAAGGGGACAGAAATAAGTTCTGGGATGGTCATAACTTCTGGAGAAGAGCTAACAATAATACCACAAACATCAATGATAATTGAATTTTCAAATTAGAATAGGTTTTGTAACTTGCGTTTCTAAAAATTAACGATGCGAATTGCACTTTGCAACATACCAATAATCTGGGAAGACCCGTATAAAAACATTGAACTTTGCAACTCAATAGTTGATTCAATTATAAGATTTGATTCCGGAGTAGAGTTAATCCTCTTTCCGGAATTTTTCACTTATGGTTTTAGTGTTGATTCATTGCTATATGAAGAAAATGAAGGGATATCTCTCACATGGATGAAAGAGACTGCTTACAAACACAATACAGCGATTTATGGTTCTGTTCCTGTAAAAGTTGGTAGCTTTATATACAATCGGGGCTATTTTGTAAAACCTGACAAAACATTTGAATTCTACGATAAAAGGCACCTTTTTTCTTATGGGGGTGAGAACAAATTATTTACATCTGGTAATAAAAGAGTGGTGGTAAAT
>CAZPRX010000124.1:0-4316 GCA_964588835.1 uncultured Muribaculaceae bacterium | reverse complement strand
TCATAGATATTAATTTAGCTTTACACGAAAATAACTAAATACTTAACTTAACCAAAATTATTATTGGTAATCAATTGTTTTTTTCGAGTGAAACTGACGGCAGTAGTTCTCTGTAAAACACAGCATTCAGGAATACCCTTGAGCTGCCGTGCCAGTAACCGCGGAAAGATGGGTCATCAGCAAGAATTACAACACCTCTTCCGGTAAAGGTTGCAGGAGTTCCGGAGAATCTGTCAAGATACCTCTTCTGAAGATAACCGCTCAGGAGAGGTTTCTCTTTATATCTCAAAGGAACTGCAAATTTGCTCTTGGGTTCAGCAAAGACAATATCTCTGTTTTTGAAAAGAGGGACGCACTCTTTATCAATTCCATACGAGAGGGGGCTGGTTTTGTCAATTGCTGATTCCAGAATTATCCCGTTTACCCTGGAGGCTCCCCTCTGCTCCTGAAACTGTTCATAAGAGCCGTCAGCAATTTTGAAAGTGTCTCTTTTGTCTGCAACCTCCTTTATTGAGGCTATCCCTAATTCATTAACGCTTCTGTATGCATTTCCCACAGCTATAATTACATTACCAGGCTCAGAGGACCAGGTGGTGAGTCTGCTCTTCAGACTCTGACTTACAGGAATATTACCTGTCATTATTATCACGTTGTATTTTGAGATATTCCCTAAGGATTCAGTATCAATCAGAGATACTGGAATTTTAAGTCTGTAGTCAAACAGATGCCATATCTCGCCGGCAGTTCCGTACGATGCGCCCCTTCCGGTAAGGATTGCAATGGATGGTTTGGAGATAATACGGAAATGGTTGCTGCCGGGATCTGTATCCCCTTCGCTTTGACCTGCAGAACAGCTGTAGATTTTCATGTTTGCACCATGATAGTCTGCCAGGCACGTATTCAGCAGTTATCTTCTGCTGGGCAACAGGAATCATCAAAGTTCCTCTGTTAAACTGCCTCTCTGCTCCGTCAACCTTATAAGTAAAAGGCTTGTCGGCAACCTTAACAATAATTCCGCTCCCCAGAAGATTGTAAATCAAACTATATGAGTACATATCTGAAGTCTCTACAAGATACATGTATCTGCTTATCTCCGGTTTTGCCGATTTTTCCATCCGGTCAAATTCGCTCTCATCGGCAACCAGTTTGCCAAGAGGGGAGAGGCTCTCTTTAACCTCGGCATAACTGATGTTCATTGCCAGAGGTACGGTCCATGCCGATATGTCGTAAAAGGTTGTGTCCCGGAATGTGAGGTTTCTTTCAAAGATTGTCCTGATTACAGAGTATTGGCGTTGTTGTACAGGAACTATCCACGAACTTCCCGGAGAGAAGGTGGTTCCGTTAATTTTTAGCTCTTTTGAAAGGTTGTAAACTTTAATTTTGTGAGCTTCAAGCATTCTGTAAAGTTCGCGGCTCAGTGATATGTCACCTGCGGAGCCAAAAACATAACCTTGGACAAGGTCTTTTTCAGCCATCTTTTTGCGCTCTGCAAAGAATCTACGTTGAAAGTCCATCAGCTCCACTTTCATTGAAACGGATGCTTTAAGTGCACTGAATGAGTTGAAAACCTGGTTGCGGACATTATCTGCAAGAGTAACCAAAATCCCATTTCTCTCTCTTGCAACACCTCTCGGGTTAGGCTGTTCATATAGAATGCCGATTGCTCCGGAGAGGTCCGGCAGGGTAGAGCCTTTGCCGGTGTAGAAATCGTCAAAGTCCTCTTTTGAGAAGTGCATTGTCCCTATCTCACCAAATATTTCTGAGTGGAAGGCCGATATCTTTTTAGTCAGGAGCCAGTTTTCGTCCGGGATTAGCGGATTTGTGCTGTTCCTGATTCCGGGAGAGAAGAATGTGCCATTTGCGTTTCCCTGCTCATGGTAGTCGTTCACCATTGTTGGGAGCCATTTGTAAAAGAGGTCAAGTCTGGAGCGGCTCTCTGGATGCTGAGCAAGAAGCCAGTCTCTGTTGAGGTCAAACCAGTAGTGGTTTGAGCGGCTGCCTGGTACGGGTTCGCGGAACTCTCTTGAGTTTTCGTCTGTGTTTCCGGCAAGTGAGAGATTTGAATTAACCCAGGAGGCGTACCTCTGACCTCCGTCGGGGTTAATAGATGGCTGCAGAATTATTATGTTCTTTTCAAGCATCTCTTTAACCATATTGTCCTCTGAGGCAGCAAGGGCATACGCCACAACCACTGAGGCATTCATTCCTGTGGCTTCGTTTCCGTGCACACTGTAACCAAACCAGTTAACCATAGGCATACTCTCCAGATTTAGCTTTGGAGATTGTGAGGGGTCTGCAATTTTCAGGTGCTCCTCCCTAATCTTTTCCAGGTTGGTTAAATTCTCGGGGGTGCTAATAATTAGATATATAAGTGGATTTTTTTCATAGGTCAAACCCTGCTCAATTATCTGGATTCTTGGTGAGATTTCAGCAAGTTTTCTCATGTAAATGAGGACCTGATCATATGTGATGTGCCTTTCACCGGTTTTAAATCCGAGTACAGATTCAGGGGATGGTATTTTTGGATTGAAAGTCTCAACACCTTTTGGAAGATACCATTTTACATCCTGCCCTGCGGCATAGGAAGAGCTATATGCCATTACGAATGTAATAAGGCATAAAAGAAGTTTTTTCATATAGTTTGGTTGGTTTTAGTTGTTTTTTAATGGGATAGATAGAGAGAAGAGGCTACCGCTCCCCTCTGAACTCTCAACTGTAATCTGTCCGCCCAGCATACCTGCGTATGCTTTAGCTATTGAGAGACCCAGCCCGGAACCCTCATATTTTCTGTTTAATTCCAGATGACCCTGCCTGAAAGAGTCAAAAATATCTTTTTTCATATTTTCCGGAATTCCGTAACCTGTGTCCTTAACGAAGAAGTCTACATATTCTGCTCTCTTTTCGTAACCAAGGACAACCTCACCGGAGTCTGTAAACTTAAATGCATTTGAAAGAAGGTTCCCCAGAATCTGAACCAGCTTGGATTCGTCGCTCTTAATGACTGTCTCCTCTGTAGGTACCAATAGCTTAAAATGGATACTCTTCTCTATGGCAAAAATATTGAAATCCTCGTATAAAAGCTTGCAAACAGAATTAAGTGGTACATCTGTATAAACGCACCTCTCCTGACCTGTCTGCAGTGCCGATATGCTTATGATATCGGTTATGATGCTAAGAAGTCTTCTGCTACTTAAGGAGACAATTTGCATGTACTCTTTTCTGCTCGCTTCAGAGGTTTCTGAGTCGTTGATAATCTCAAGGAAACCCATTATTGAGTTTAGCGGAGTTCTCACTTCGTGAGATATGTTCTGTAAGAAAGCTGTTTTAAGTCTGTCCGACTCTTGTGCCCTCTCTTTTGCTATTACTAGTTCCCGTTCTCTCTCTTTCTGGTCAGACAAATCAACCCCAATTCCGGCAAGGTGTTGTTTTCCGTCAATCTCCACGCCGCTGGCAGTAAAATACATGGGAACCCATGTGCCATCTTTTTTCTTAAGATTTGCCTCCACCTCTCCAAATCCCTCCTCAAAAGCACTCCTTATACCCTCTTTGATTTTTTTAATGCTTTCAGGATTGCCTTCAAACCAATCCATTACATATTTTCCCGATATCTCCTCCTGGCTGTATCCGGTAATCATCTGGTGCTTCTTGTTCCACCTTATAAGTTTCCCTTCATGGTCATACAGGTAAATCATCCCGGGAACACTTTCAAAAATGGCATCCATTAAACTGTTCTCTCTTTTAACAGATTCAGCGACCATCTTTTTTTCTGTTATATCACGAGTGATAAAGATAAATCCGGCAGCTTCGCCACTCTCCTCAGTTATGACATTGTTCCTAATCTCAATATTAAATGAGCTTCCATCTTTACGGATTCCTGTATACTCTTTTGCACCACCGTTATCTCCGGAGAGCATCAGGTGAATACACTCATGAACCAGTTTGTGCTCATAAAGTGAGATGAAGCTGAGCACACTCAAGCCCTCTGCCTCCGCTGAGGAGTCATAGCCGAACATCTTTGCTGCACTTTTGGATGTTTTAGTAATAACACCCTCTGTGTCTGTAATGACTATCCCGTCAGGTGATGCCTCAAGAATTGATAATATGAGATGTTGGTCAGTTATCATCAGGAAAAATTAAAGCCGGAATAAATATAATTATAATATTTTAATGATTAGCAGACCTTTTCCAGAACTCCTTTTGCAGCGTCATTGTTGCTTTATCGGCCTTAACCGTTTTTATAACCTTGCTCAGCTGCTCAATTCTCTGCTCCATTATCACTTTGCCAAGCTCTTCCGTAGCACCTGCAGCATCACCGG